>JAFPVW010000024.1 GCA_017395215.1 Prevotella sp.
CAACCCGAGCCTCGACCTGCTGGCAGCCGGCGTCTTCACATCGGCAGCCCGCGTGCTTAGCGGCTATAACGACGCCCTGGCCGACCGCGCCCAGAAGCAGGCCGACCGACTGCGCAAGGAGGCTGAGCAGTTGCAGGCCAACAGCCGGCGTCCCCGTGGCCGCCAGAATAACAACCGTCAGGGTTCAGGCGATTTGCAGGCGGCACTCGACAGCATCCCCATGAAGGATGCCGCCTATCGTGAGAGCCTTGTTCCGAGGGTTCGCGAGTTCGCCGACTACATCAAGAGCTTCGACACGCAAAACCCCTACGGCGTGCCCATCGGACTGGGCAACTGGGCGGGCGTGAATGCCGTGCTTAACTTCGGCATCACCGTCAACTACGCCCACATCTACTTCCCCGACATCATCTGTAAAGCCGAGGTCTATCGCGTGGCCAACTGGCTCTACGGCTGTCACCCATACCATAACTACTCGTTCGTCGCCGTGGTTGGAGCCGCGCGCCCCAAGCAGGTGTTCTACGGCAACAACCGCGCCGACTTCTCATTCATCCCCGGCAACGTGGCCCCCGGCCTCCTGTTCCGCAAGCCCGACCACTTCGAGAACTACGACGACTGGCCCTTCCTCTGGGGACAGAACGAGGGCACCATCGCCGGCAATACGCAGTACATCATCTTCAGCTCGTCGCTGAGGAACATTGTAGGAGCAAACAAAGACCAATAAAGCTATGAAGATACTCATCATCGGCGGCACGGGAACCATCTCGAGCGCCATCACCCGACAGTTAGCAGCAAGCGGCCACGACCTGTGGCTGCTCAATCGCGGCACCCGCAAGGCTGAGGTGCCCGCCAACGTCCATCAGATCATCGCCGACATCGACGACGAGCAGCGCGTGCTCGCCGCTTTGCCCGGCGAGACCTTCGACGCCGTCTGCGAGTTCATCGGCTTCGTGCCCGAACAGGTGGAGCGCGACGTCCGCCTCTTCCGCAACCGCACGCGCCAGTACGTCTATATCTCGTCAGCCTCGGCCTACAACAAGCCGGCGCGCAGCCCATACATCACCGAGGGTACGGCCCTCGCCAACCCCTATTGGCAGTACTCGCGCAACAAAATAGCCTGCGAGGAGCTGCTGATGAAGGAGTACCGCGACAACGGCTTCCCCGTGACCATCGTCCGCCCCAGCCACACCTACTGCGAGCGCTCCGTACCCCTCAGCATCCACCCGCCCAAAGGCTCGTGGCCTGTGCTGAAGCGTATGCTCGACGGCAAGCCCGTGCTGGTTCACGGCGACGGCTCGTCGCTGTGGACGCTGACGTGGAACGACGACTTCGCCCGCGGCTTCATCGGTCTGCTCGGCAACCCGAAGGCCATCGGTGAGGCTTTCCAGATTACGAGCGACGAGAACCTCACTTGGAACCAGATTTACGAGTGCGTCGCCGGCGCCCTTCACGTGACGCCAACGCTCTACCACGTCGCCTCCGACTTCCTGGCCGCCGTCTGCCCGCCTGACTACGACCTCACCGGCAACCTCATCGGCGACAAGGCCGCCACCGTCGTCTTCGACTGCTCGAAGCTGAAGCGCGCCGTCCCCGGGTTCCAGGCTACCACCCGCTTCGACGAGGGTGTGCGCCGCTGCGTCGATTACATTCTTGCCCATCCCGAACTGCAGGTCGACGACCCGGAGTTCGACCAGTGGTGCGACCGCGTCATCGAAGCACAGGAGCGGGCGAAGCAGCAAATTTGTTGATGCGTATATGTGAAAGATAATATGGAGAAAATCATTATTTATCAAATCTTTACACGCCTTTATGGCAACAGGAACGAGACGCGGAAGCCGGGCGGCTCGATTGAGGAGAACGGCTGCGGCAAGTTGAACGACTTTACACCGGCGGTGCTCAGACAGCTGAAGGCGATGGGCGTGAGCCACGTGTGGTACACGGGCGTCATTCGCCACGCCACGATGACCGACTACTCTGAGCAGGGCATTCCCCGCCAGCATCCGGCTGTGGTGAAGGGTAGGGCAGGCTCGCCCTACGCCATCACCGATTACTACGACATCGACCCCGACCTGGCTGTCAACGTCAGTCAGCGCATGGAGGAGTTTGAACAGCTGGTGGAGCGCACGCACAAGGCTGGCCTGAAGGTCATTATCGACTTCGTCCCCAACCACGTGGCGCGCCAGTACAAGAGCATCAGCAAGCCCGCCGGCGTCAGAGACCTGGGCGAGGACGACAACGCAGAGCTGGGCTTCGACCCGCAGAACAATTTCTACTACTGTCCAGGGCAAAGGTTTACGCCATACTTCGACCTCTATCACGGTGAGACTGAGCCATATATGGAGGAGCCCGCCAAGGCTACGGGCAACGACTGCTTCCACAACGCGCCGGGCAAGAACGACTGGTATGAGACGGTGAAGCTATGCTACGGCGTGGACTACTACGCCGGACGTGTGGGCCACTTTGACCCCATTCCCGACACGTGGCTGAAGATGACCGACATACTGCTCTTCTGGGCTGCGAAGGGCATCGACGGGTTCCGCTGCGACATGGCCGAGATGGTGCCTGCCGAGTTCTGGGCCTACGCTACGGCTAAGGTGAAGGCTGCTCACCCCGGGCTAGTGTTCATCGGCGAGGTGTACAATCCGGGCGAATACCGCCACTATCTGGCCTCGGGCTTCGATTACCTGTACGACAAGGTGGGCATGTACGACACGATGTTCCAGGTGATTCGCGGCCAGCAGTCGACGCAGGCCATTACCGGTGCCTGGCAGCAGACCGACGACATAGGCGCCCACATGCTCTACTTCCTCGAGAACCACGACGAGCTGCGCATCGGCTCCGACTTCTTTGCTGCCGACGGGCGCAAGGCGGTGCCGGCGCTGGTGGTGAACGCGCTGATGCAGCGCAACCCCTTCATGGTCTACGCGGGCCAGGAGTACGGCGAGCGCGGCATGGAGCAGGAGGGATTCAGCGGGCACGACGGGCGTACCACCATCTTCGACTACTGGTCGGTGGGCACGCTCTGCCGGGCTGCTGCGAAGAAGCTGACGGCTGAAGAGAAGCAGCTGGCCGATACTTATAAGAAGGTGCTGACGATTGCCCGCAAGGAGAAGGCCGTCGTTGAGGGCGCGTTCTACGACCTGATGTACGTGAACCCCGACTGCCACCGCCAGTATATGTTCCTCAGGCGCGCGTCGAAGACGAGCCAGCTGCTGGTGGTTGCCAATTTCGACGACAACGATGCGACGGTCAGCGTGAACATCCCCCGGCACGCCTTCGAATTCCTGAACATGAGCGAAGGCACGTACGCGGCCACCGACCTGCTGAACGGCGGCACGCAGGAGCTGGCGCTGAGCCAGTCGGAGGCAGCCCGTATCCAGGTGGCTGCGCGCTCGGCGGTAGTGCTCAAGCTAAAACTTCTCTGAAAAGACGTTCCACAGGAAAAGCGGATTGCCCACGACGTAGCGGCGCCACATGCGGCGGGGCTCCCTAAGCAGGCGGTAGAGCCACTCCAGCGAGTGGCGCTGCCACCAGAGGGGTGCGCGCCGGGCGGTGCCTGCGTAGAAGTCGAAGACGGCGCCGATGGTTCCCACGTGGCAATGGACGTTGAGCTGCGGCCAATGCTGGAAGGTCCACTTCTCCTGCTTCGGAGCGGTCATGCCAATCCAGAGCAGGTCGGGGTTGGCGGCGTTGATGGCGCTAATGATGGCGGCATTGTCGTCGGCGGTGAACTCGGGCTTGTAGGGTGGGGAGTAGGCGACGACCTCGAGCAGCGGATAGTCCTTGGCAGCCCGCTCGCGGATGAGCTGCAGCACGCGCTCGGATGAGCCCATGAACATGACTTTTAACTTTTCACTTTCCTCTTCACACTTTTCACTTTTAACTTTTAACTTTTCACTTCTCTCCTGAAGTCGTTTCATCTCGAATTCAAACAGGTCCCAGCCGGCAATGCGCTCCTCGGGTTGCGACTTGCCTTTCAGCCAGCGGCAGGCCTTGACGACCGAGGCACCGTCGGGAATGAGATAGTCGCCTCCGGCAAGCGCCTGTGCAAAGATGTCGTCCTTCTGGGCCACGTTGTAAGAGTGGGCGTTGATGGTATTGATGAGCACCTTCCCTTCAGGAATGTCGTTGAGCGCCTTGTGAGAACTGACCAGCTGTAATTCGGAAAGTTTTAACATATTGTTTCTGTCATGTTTCAAAACAAGCGCAAAGTTACGCTTTTTTTTCCACTTTTCACCTTTCACTATTCACTTTTCACTTTTTTTTTGTATCTTTGCAGCCCGTAAAGGCTAAATACCGTTTTTGAAATGGCTTCTAAACAGAACAACGACTACGAGATGCTTGAAGAGCGCGATGTGTCTTTCCCGCCTGCCCACACGGCTGAGCATCTGCTGAACCGCACGATGATTCAGCTCTTCGGCTGCGGACGCTCGTACAATGCCCACGTCGAGCGCAAGAAGAGCAAGATGAGCTTCCACCTCGACCATAAGCCCACGCGGCAGGAGGAGAAGGAGATTGAGCGCAGGATGAACGAGCTGATAGAGGCCGACCTGCCCGTCACCTTCGAGTTTGTCAGTCGCGACGAGCTGCCCGATGACGTCTCGACGGAGCGACTGCCCGACGATGCCTCCGACACCATCCGGCTGGTGCGCATCGGCGACTACGACGTCTGCCCGTGCATCGGCAAGCACGTGCGCTCGACGGGCCAGATAGGGCGCTTCGAGATGCTGGGCACCAACTGGGACGAGCACGAGCGCTCATTCCGCGTGCGCTTCAAGATTGTTTGACCTGTTTATTGTGTATCGGCATTAAAGCATTATTGCTTTTTGAGAGAAAGACTGAAAACTTGTATATATAGGAAATACAAGTTTAGTATCGTCTTGGCTGCTTGTAATGCACCTCGTAGATCTTGTCGAAATACTTGTCCCAATTGCTTTCGCCTTGTCCAATCTTGAAGCCGTAGAACTTGGTGCCGGTGGCCTGGTACTCCTTGAACCGCTTCATCAGGTCTTCAGTGGTTCTGGGAATCAGGAAGTCGGTTATCCAAAGGACATCGGCATTCATGTATCTGTCCTCGCCGTTGTCCAGCAGATAGAACGTCAGGTTCAACATCTTCTGCGCATCAGTTCCTCCGCCAAGGAAGGGGAAATAGCCCTTCTCGAAGTTCTTGCCTTGCAAGCGACCAGAGGTCGAGCGCTCTGCATCCTCCTGCCGCAGGCCCATCCGCTCCATGGAACGCTTCTTGCGCCTTAAACGGAGTTCTATAGGACGGATTCCGACGGAGAAGTCTATCAGGAAGCAGTCGCGGTTAAGCCGCTCGGCTGTTTCCTCCAGTTTCGAAAGTAGCGAAGCTTCTATCCTCTGCGGGACACCGTACATGCTGGCAGAGCTGTCGACGCAGACAATCATCGGACCGCGACGGGTTGCACGCTCAGAGCGGAGCCGCCGTGAGGGTTTGCTGATTTCCGACTTGTAGCGGAATACCTGCAAACGGCTGGTGAGATATTTGCGGAGGAACACCCCTTCGAGTTCAGCATCGGAGTATTGTGCCAGTTCGAAGGGCATCAGCGCATTGAGGTCACTCCCGATGGTGACACCCTCGATGTCGCTGCCTGAAGAGTGTTCCAGCCGATGGCTCACGCCAGTCTGAACGGTCAGCCGTGCGCGTCCTTCCTCGTCGGGCAATCTGCCCATCCGTCTGACCACATCGCCGATTTCAGGATAGCGGTTCTGAATCCGGACGATGCTCAGGTGCTTCTCGAATTCCGATTCCGTCCACGAGCCGTCCATCATCTCCCAGGCCTGCAGCAGCTGTTCCTCGGTGGCACCGTCGCTGCGCATACGGTTTTCAAGTTGGCTCAGTATCTGCTCGAAGTGGCCAGGTATGCCGCCACCTTTCGACTCCACCTTCTTCGATGCCTGCTGACGTGCTTTCTCGTCGAGCGCCCCTTGCCACTCCCGTTTCAGCCGTTCCCAGTTCTCAGGTCGTTGCCAGCCGTTGTTCTTGAAACGACGCTTCATGAAGTCGAGGTCGAACTCATCCTCCTTGTACTTCTCGCCCAGCTGCTGAAGGAGCGACTGCCACGTGTCCTGTTTCTTCTGCATCGACCACTCCATCATCTTCTCCATCTGCGTCTGCTCGCCGATGGCCATTTGGTTGATGAACTTCTGGTCGTGCAGACATTCAAGCACGAATCGTCCGACGACCTCGTAAAATACCTTCCCTGCCAACCGGCTGCCCAGCACCCGTGACTGGATGAGCGGGTCTTTCATCAGCCGCTGAAGATACAGAAGGATAGGGTCGTAGTTGATGGCGCGAGGGAAGTCCATCTGCACATTGGTCTCAAACTCGAACACGTCGCCACGGGTGACAAAGCGTTCGAGCATCGTCAGATAGTCTGTCGGAGAAAACCTCGCCACATCCATAAGCAACTATCAGTCCTCCAACTTCTCTATGTCCTGCCTGGTGTGGGCAATTTCCGTGAACAGGTTCCCCGCGAACTCGTCCACCTCCTTCTTATCGGCTTCCGACACGAAGATATTGCCGTGAATAGCGTCAGTCCGTTGGCGAATCAGCGTGCTCAGTTGCTCCAGCTCCTCGTAGAAGTTACGACCTGATACGCTGCCTCTCTTGGTCGGTAGCGTCTGCTGTTCCCCGCGTCCGAGCGTCTCGATATAGAACCGCACGCCGTTGATATAAATGCACTCCTCGTCGCGCGTCAGATAGACCGAACTGGCACCCCGAGGCGTGTCGCTGCCGTCATACGTCCTGATGATGCTGCGCTGCGGATTGTTCGGGTCTTTGTAGATGATACCCGCCTGCCCCGCATTCATTCCCGAACTACGTTCGCCTACCCGTAGCCTTTCGCGGCTCGCCTGTCTCATATTTTGGTAGTCGGCCACCAGGACGTAGGTGTTGCCCGTGTCGTGGTCTATCAGGTGGTAGTAGTAGCTGTCGTATATCTTCTTGTTCGTGTCGAAGAGCTGCATGTTCTGGCGGGCGCGGTTCGTAGCCCGGTGCTGACGGCTCACGCGGATGTCGTTCTCCAGGTTCTTCCGCAGACTGGCGAACTGCATTGTCAGGTCGTTATACAAGGCACGGATGACGATGGCCCTGATACCCTCGCACTCCTCCGGCTCTTGCCACAGACAATGATAGACGGGCAGCAGGTCGTCAGCCGTCACCTCCGTTCTGTCGTGGACGAAGGCCGACGTGCGCAGCAGACGGACAATCTTCTTCCACCGGCGGTCGCTCACATAGACGTTGTGCCGCTCGTCGGTTTGGGCGATGGTGACGCTGCCCAGCGACTTTCGGATGACGTTGATGATGCGCAGCACTTCCTCCGAGACAGCCACCGTGTCAATAGCCTTGTTCCACTGGCAGTATTCCTCGTCCGTAATCTGTAGCCCTTCAGCCACCTGAATGTCCCCATCAGCAGTACTGTCGAGCAGCATGGCATTGAAGCTCTTCACGTCCTTGATGTTGCCGCACTCTATGCGGATGATGAAGCGGTCCCACAGCGCCTCCAAGCCCTCGCCCTGTGTAGGCAGCTCATTGCTGGCTGCCAACAATAGTTTCAGAGGCAGATGAACTTCTGTGTCGCCATTGCGGAACAGCTTCTCGTTGATGACTGTCAGCAGCGTGTTCTGTATGGCAGGCCCGGACTTCCATATCTCGTCGAGAAACACCACGTCGGCCGTCGGCAGATAGCCCTCCGTGTTACGCTCGTATTTGTCCGCGTCCTTCAGTTTGCTGATGCTCACGGGGCCGAATATCTCGTCGGGCGTACTGAAGCGCGACATCAGATACTCGAACGACCGAGCATCCTTGAACGCCAATTTCAGCCTCCTTGCCACCATCGACTTGGCCACACCCGGCGGGCCGAGCAATATCACGCTCTCCCCAGCCAGCGCCGCCATCAGCGAGAGTGAAAGCTCCGTCTCCTTCTCGTAGATGCCCTTGTTGATAGTTCCCAACAGGCTCAGAATCCTATCTTTCATAGTCTCCGATGACTATTTGAAGAATTGCGTGAAAGCCTTGACAGTAAATACATGGTCGGCTGCGCTGCCCGTTTCCCTGCAGCTGTGCATGGCGAGGATGGCATTACCCATATCGACACCCCTCAGAGGAATCGACGAAGCAAGGATATTGCCTAATGTGCTGCCTCCTGCCACATCGGAGTGGTTGACAAACCGCTGGCAGGGAACTTCTGCCTCCCTGCAGATTTCAGCAAAGACGGCAGCCGACACAGCATCGCTGGCATATTTCTGAGCGGCGTTAAACTTGATGACAGGGCCACCGCCCAGAACGGGATGGTTCGTGGGGTCGTACTTCTCGCTATAGTTGGGATGCCAGGCATGGGCATTGTCGGCAGAAATCATAAATGCCCGCTCGACGGCTTGATAGAAGGCTTCCTCACTTCCACTCTGAGCCAGGGCTATCCGTTTCAGCATCATCGAGAGGAACGGGCTCCCCGCTCCCTGCTTGGTTTGCGAACCAGTTTCTTCGTTGTCGAAGATGGCCAGCACCTTTGTAGCATCAACGGTCTCTGTGGCAATCATCGCCTCCAGACCAGCAAAGCACATCGAGAGGTCGTCCAAGCGTCCTGACGAGATAAACTCATTGTGAACGCCGAAGGTGCATGCTGGTGTGGCGTCGGCCAGATAGAGGTCGAAGTCGAGGATGTCCTCCTGACTGATTCCCAGCTCCGTGCAGATGACGTTCATCAGCAGATTGCCTTTCTCGAGCTCACTCGTTACGATGCCCAGTATCGGCAGCATATCTTTCTGCTTGCTCAGTTTCACGCCATCGTTCACCTGCCTGTTGAAGTGAATGGCCAGATTGCTGATCTGAAGCAGAGGACGTTTGACATGAAGCAGCAGCGTCTTGGGATTCAGCGCATCCTCGCCACGGACTATCACTCGTCCTGCTATCGTCAGCGGACGGTCGAACCATGTTGACATGATAGGCCCGCCATACACCTCGGTATTCAATTTCACGATGCCACCCTCGCAAAGCATTTCGGCATTGGGCTTGATACGGAACGTAGGAGAGTCGCAGTGGGCGCAAATCATCTTGAAGCCGGCTTCAGCCATCGGCTTGCGTCCGATGTGGAAGGCATAGACGGAAGAGTCGTTCTTCGTCACATAGAGTTTGTCGCCTGCCTTCACTTCTCCGAGCGTCTCACGCGGGTCAAAGTGACGATAGCCAGCCTGCTCCAGATAGCTGGCAATGTTCCTTGCTGCCAGGAAGTTTACTGGCGAAGCATCCAAGAAATGTAATAATCGTTGTACCATATCATTTTCAGTATTATAAATCCATCTTAATAGAAACTCTCCATATCTTTTATTGCTATTTTGCTTGCTTCATCATTTGGCGCATGTCCTTATCGCTGACAGCGTAGGTGTAGATACGAAAGTCGGCGACATCGGTCTGCGTCAGGTATTTGTCGCTACGGAAGGGGGCACGGCCAATCCAGCAATTCGCAGGAGTGTCCTTGAAGATTTCGGATAGGATAGGCATCTTTTCATTTCGTCCGATAAGTTTCCCGTCGATGAAGAGTTCACCCTTGTGGCCCTGCTGGCGGTAGAGGGCGTGATGCCAGACGTCGCGGCGGGGCTTGCCACCAGTCATGATGATTTCCTCGTGCTCATAGCCGCCGGTGGAGGTCTCGAAGCGTTGTTCGTTCAGACGCATGGCCATGTACGGGCCTTCGTGGGCGCTGTTCTCTGCCAGTGCGGAGAAGGCGAAGATGAAGTGGCCGTAGCCGTCGAGGTCGTTCTCAGGACTGACCCTGTAGCGGACTGATACCGTGAAATCGCGGAGCTGACTGACCATTACCCCAGTCTCTGCCGTGAGGTCATAGTAGCCGTTGCCGCTTCCGAGATGGAGTACGCCATCATCGATGCGAGCGTCATGTCTAACATATTCTTTCTGCCAGGTGAAGCGGTACTCAGACTGCTCAATAGTCTTGACGTTCGGCACAGGCAAGGCCGAGGTCATCCTGGCTGTAATCCTGCGGATATGGTCTTTCAGTATCTTGTAGGCGGGCTGCGGCATGGCACCGTGGTCGTAGCCCTGCATCTCGTAGAGCGTCACGTCCTTGTGGCCCACGAGCTTCAGCATGCGCCAGAAGTAGGCCTGCTCCTCGTACCGTCCGAAGAGTTCTAACTCGCGGTCGCCTGAGATAATGACGATGGGTGGTGCGTCGGCGCGGACGTAGGTGAGCGGGGCGTACTGGTCGATGGTGGCCTGGAGGGGCGGTATGCCCTGCTGCTTACGTATATTATAATGTGTGACGCACTGTCCGCTGAACGGCACAAGGGCGGCCAGCGAGTCGGCATCGACGCCATACTTCGCGAGCCAGCGCTTGTCGAGTCCGATGATGTCGAGCAGATAGCCGCCGGCAGAGTGCCCAGCGACGAATATCTTGCGGCGGCTGCCATTGTACTTCGCAATGTTCTTGTACGTCCAGGCCACGGCTGCCGCAGCATCGTCGAGGATGTCGTCGATAGGAGCCTTGGGCAGCAGGCGGTAGTTGGCAGCCACGACCACGAGGCCGCTGTTCTTCAACTGCGGGTTGATGTGCTTCTCGCCACCCTCGATACCGCCGCCGTGGAACCATACCACCACAGGCGCATCCTCGGCGTTCGTTGGATAATACACGTCGAGCTTGCAGCGTTCCTGGGCATAACCCTCTGCCGCATCGCGATAAGGGATGTCGTTCACTTGATTGTACTGTGCCCGTACAAAAGCCGTGCAAAGCAGAAGGGCGAGAGTGAGGAAAAAGCTTTTATTCGTCATGTCGCTTAGTCTTTATTGTTATTCCTTATTAATATATTACAAAACTTGGGGCAAATATAGCAATAATTCCGCAATTATTCGTATCTTTGCAAATAAAATTTGCGAAACAGTCTTCACTTCGGTAAAAAGCGAGCTTCCTGCACTCGATTTGCACGGTCTTTGCCGATAGATTTAGTAAGAAATAGACTATAACAAAACTTATGGACAGAAGAAATTTTATCGACCTGTACGGTTGAAAAGTGACTTCTGACCGAATATTTCCCCACATTCTGCGTTATTACTATAAAGTATAGCATGAATATGGGAAAGTCAAAATTAGAGTTTTATGCCAAAATAACGACCTCTGACGGTCGAGAG
>JAFPVW010000025.1 GCA_017395215.1 Prevotella sp.
AATGCGTAACTTTGCATCCGAATCAACGTGAATTATGACTAACGTAGAGACGAGTCAACGTGAATTAAAAATTAAGTTTAACCGGGTCAACCCTTATCGTGAGTAAGGCTCCAAGTAGTCAACTAAAATCGTTAAACTACACGGGTTTTGCGCAAAAGGCACCGCCTTTCAGACGTTCCAACGGCTTTGGAACGTTTGTCCCACGCCGTGGGAACGCTCTTTTGGCGCCGCCTATCTCCGGGGGTTTGTGCGCTATTCCGTTAGGTGTAGGTTCCAGTGCAGGTTTCAGTGTAGGAGCAAGAGACCGACATACCGCATAACTGGCTGGCAGTTAATGGCAAGAAGGACAACAACTTCAGAGAAGTCGAGGCTGATGCCAACAGCGACGGCCAGATCAATATCCTTGACATAGTGGAGGTCATCCATTCACTGACGGCCAAAGAGTGACTTGCCCGTCAACGCTGAAACATGAAAAATCCGCAGAAACCCTGGTTTCTGCGGATTTTCGTATTGTATGCTCTTGCCTGGAATCAGTTGATCAGGAAGATCTTGGTCTGACCGTTGTAGGTGGCCTTGATGGTGGCACGGCCCTCAATGATGGGGCTCACCTCGAACTTCACGCCGGGCACGTCGGCAGTGGCCTCCAGTTTGCTGCCCTTCAGCAGACGGCCGTACACCTGGTAGCGGTTCTGCTCGGCAAAGCCGTTCTGGGCGTTGAAGCGTACAGGCGTTGTGGGGATGTTCAGCTTCTGGCCGTCGGCGGTGATGGTGACCTGCGGCACCGTGGGAACAAATGCAGTAATACTGGCGGCTCCCTTGGAGAAGCCGATGCCGTGGAGGTCGAAGAGTCCCTGCGGACGCTGCGGGCCCTGCTGGGGGCGACGCCCGCCAAACTGTCCGCGCTGCGGCTGTTCGGGCTGCTGCACCTCGGGACCATCAACGACGAGGTAAATGGCATGTTTGCCGGTAAGACCCTCGACGGCGGGAACGGGGATGCCCACCAGACCGGTCTTGTTGTGGCCACCAGCAATAGTCTCAACTGCAATTTCCTTACCCTTCCAAGGGTCATCGAGCATAACGTGAATCTTAAAGTCACCCTTGCCGCTGGGTGTCAGATACAGATTCAGGTGGGCATTGTCGCCAGCCTTTGCGCCCTCAAATGCCTTCACGCCCTTGGTATCCTTGGCCAGGCCGCCGAAGCCGAAGTACTTGAAGCCGACGATGCCGCCGTTCTGGATACCGGCCAGGTCCATCGAGTTGTTCCACACGTCGTGGTTGTCCTGCATCCAGTTGTTGGCGTTGGGACCATAGACGAAGCAGGCGTAGCCGGCGCTATAATAATTGTAAGGTGGCAGACCGAAAATCTGGAAACCCTCGCTGGTCACCTCAGCACCGGTGTAGTGGTTGCCGTCGCTGGCCTTGGCCGTCCAGACATTATCCTTGGCGTAGGGGTCGTAGCCTGTAATCTTGACTACGCCACCCTTGGCCACGGGCTTCTTGTCCCACGTTATCTTCACGGGGGCCACCATAGCCTGACGGGCATTGCCGAAGCCGCGTGGCGGACGGTGATAGAAGACGTACCACTGGCCGTTGATCTCCTGGATAGAGCCGTGGGTATTGTGACCGAAGTTGGTGGTGATGAGCTTCGAACCGTCCTCGTTCAGCACGACGCCACGTGAGTCGACCAGCACGCCACCAGAACGCCACGGACCGAGGGGCGAGTCGCCAAACGCATAGCGTAGGGCCGAGTTGGTATTGCCCAAGCCGTACTCCTTGCCACTATAGCCCGAGAACACCATCACATACTTGTTGCCCACTTGACGGATTGAGCTTGCCTCGAAGAAGTTGAAGTCGAGCGGGTTCTGTCCCTTGTAGAGGGCCTTGTACTCACTGCCAGCCTTGTCGAGCAGACGACCATCGGCGCTGCTGGCAGGGATGAACGGGTCGATGGGCTCCGTACCCTCGCGCTTCGAGTACATGGTCTTCTGGTCGAGCTCAACAGCCGTCGAGTGCTGGAAACCGTAGAACACGTAGGCGCGGTAGCCGATGTCGTAGTCCTTGTCCTTCTTGTCGGTGATGTTCTCGATGAACACCGAGGGGTCGAAGTCAATAATCGAGCCGGGCAGGCACTGGCGGCCGTCCTCGGTCAGGTTGACGGGCGTGAAGGGACCGTTGGGGCGGTCGCCCTTACACACCATCGGCGTGCGGCGCCAGCCGCGGCTGTGGGGATAGAGCCAGTAGGTCTTCTTGCCCGTGGCGCGGTCGGTGGTGCATACCAGGTCGGGGGCGTACATTGTGTCCCACTGTCCGTCGACATACCACGTGAAGATGGGGCCTTCGTCGCGCCACTGCGAGAGGTCCTCGACGGGAGCCGACCACATACGGATGTCAGGACCGCAGTAGGCGGAGTAGTTCACGTCGTGCGAGCCGATGATGTAGGCACGCAGCTTGCCGGGGTTGTCAGGGTCCTCAAACACGCGGGGTTCGCCGTCGGGCACATGTTCCCACAGGGGCAGATAGGGGTTCTGGGCATTGACTGCCGTGAAGCCTAAGAGTAGGGTTAACTGTAAAAAAAGTCTTTTCATCGTTATAAGGGGTTTTAGATGTTAGTTATTACAGGATGCAAAGTTACCCAATCCCCGTCAAACGGCGTTTTTATAATGTATCTTATTCTTTAGGATTTGTCCCTTTTTGGGGCGGACGTTGTTGCAGAACGGGATAAAAGCGTTACCTTTGCAGGAAAAATGAATAAGGTATGAAAAAACTAACGCTACTATCTATCCTGCTGGCAACCATTACCGGGACCATTACGGCACAGACCGAAGATACCATCGACATCAGTGGCAACAACACGTCGTCGAGCTACGTGAGCTACAACAAGACCATCTCGCTGCCGGCCTCGAAGACCGTCAACGTGAAGATGGCACGCTACTGCTACTTCTCGTCGACCATCAGCGGCAGCGGACAGCTCAACCTCTACCCCGGCGGCGAGCGCAGCTACTTAGGCACGGAGAAGGGGGCAGCCTGGCCCAACTGGACTAACTACAAGGGCGACATACACATCTACCCGTTCAAGGAGAACGCACCGTCGGCGGGCTTCTACGGCGTGGTGTTGGCCCACGGCGGCAAGTCGTTCTCGCCCGAGAATGTGGAGGACGCCGTGAAGTCGGGGAAGGTGAACACGTCGATGCAGAACAACCGCGTCACCCTGCACAGCGGGGCCACCATCTGCTGCGAGGCCAACAGCGCCGGGGCGGGCTTCCGCATCGGTGAGCTGCAGACGGAGGCCGGCTCGAGCATCATCGGATATATGAAGAAGAACACGCGGGCGGCCTACTTCCTGTTGGGCAGTCTGAACACCGACGCTACGCTGGCAGGCACCATCGCACCGCCTGACTACAGCGATACCCACCCGCTGGGCATCATCAAGGAGGGTAGGGGAACCTACCGCATCACTGGCAATCAGAACTACCTGACCGGGGCGCTCCGCGTGATGGAAGGCCGCGTGCTGGTGAATAACGACCGCTCGGAGGCTTTGGTAAGGAAAATGCGCGGTGGCTTAGGTGCCAAGACCAACGAAAACGAGGCCATCGCCTACGTCTTCACGAAGGGTGTGCTCGGCGGAACGGGCAGCATCGGCGGTAGCGTCGACCTCTATGGCACCATTGACCCGGGCGACGTTGAAGCAGGTACGCTGACCATCCGGAACTATGCCACACCCACGAAGAACGCCCACCTCACCGTCCATCCTGCCTCGGTGCTGCGCTTCAGGCTAGACAACGGCATTGGCCGTCTGGACATTGGCGGTACGCTGAAATACAGCCAGGCGACGGAGGACTTCGCCACAAGCGACGCCCAGCCCGTCGTGATGCTTGAAGTTCCTGACGGCTTTGAGGCTAATGTGGGCATCGAACTGACCCTTCTCACCGCCAAGGCCAAGAGCGGCGACTGGCAGTTCCGCTTTCAGCAGCCCGGCAAGGGTACGTGGGTGCTTGAAGAGCAAAACGACGCCGACGGCTATAAGCTGGTGGCGCGGCTGACATCTATGGAAGATGCCAACCCCGACGACTCCGACGACCCGGATGCCACTGTGCCCATCGGTTCTCCGATGGGTCCCTACTACGATGACGGCATAGCCGACAACACCGACACCCACACCCTGCGCTACTACGCTGACAAGAGCGGCAAGAACATCGGCGTGGCCATCTCGTCGTGGAAAGGCAATATGGACGAGGGCGGCAAGCAGTTCAACATGCTCGTGGCCGAGAACGAGATGAAGATGGAGACGCTGCAGCCGCAGCAGGGACAGTTCAGCTTCGGCAGTGCCGACGGCTTGGTGAGCTTCGCCCAGCGCAACAAGATGGCCATGCGCGGCCACTGCCTCGTCTGGCACCAGCAGCAGCCGGAATGGCTGAGCAGCGACGGTAAGAAAAACGACAAAGGCTGGACCCGCAAGGAGGCCCTGGCGATTATGAAGAACCACATTACCAACGTGATGCAGCACTTCAAGGGCAAGGTCACGGAGTGGGACGTGGTGAACGAGTGCTTAGACGACGACCAGAGCATCATCCGCACCAACCCCGATGCCTACACCCTGCGCCAGAACGTCTGGCAGCGGGCCATCGGCGACGACTACATCGACTCGGCATTCGTCTATGCCCGACAGGCCGACCCGACGGCCCTGCTCTATCTGAACGACTACGACGTTGAGATGCAGGGCAAGGCCAAGGCGGTGGCCTTCTATAACATCGTGAAACGCCTGCAGCAGCATGGCATCCCCATCGACGGCGTCGGTCTGCAGTGCCACTTCTCGGTGGGCGATGTCGACTCCGTGAAGCTGGAGCGCACCATCCGGCGCTTCGGCGACGACGGGCTGAAGTGCATTATCACCGAACTGGACATGGGTGTCGGCTCCACGTCGGCCAAGGACCTGGAGGAGCAGGCCCGCAACTACCGCGTCGTCACCGACATCATGCTCAACAACGACAACTGTCCCAATATGCTTATCTGGGGCATCAAGGACAACGACTCATGGCGCAGCGGCTCCAATCCCCTGCTCTATACCGCCCAGTTGGGCCGCAAGCCTGCCTGGTATGCTGTGCGCTCGGCCCTGCGCCACCGGTCCATCGTTACCGATGTGGAGCCGGTGCAGGCTACCGTTGCCCCCTCTGATGCCATCTACGACTTAAAAGGCCGCCGCATCGGTAGCGGTCGTCTTCAGCCCGGTATATATGTGAAGGGCGGCAAGAAAATATTAGTCCATTATTAATATCTGCTAAACGGACGAGTCGACGCATGCCGATTTAGAAATAATTAACCATCGAATCGCCCGGTTTTCAATCTAATTGTCATACCTTTGCAGCACCATTTTCGGATAGACGAAAGCAAGCATGAATAATAACAATAGTAACTTTATTTATATAGCCAATAAACAAACAAAGCAAAAATGATAGAAAAGATCTTCTCGCCCGACGCCTACACCATGTTAGGCCAGTGGGCCATCAACTTCTGCAAAAACCTTATCGTCGCCGCCATCGTCTTCTACATCGGCAGCCGACTCATCAAACTCGTCACACGACTCATCACCAAAGCACTTGAGCGCAGCAAGGTCGACCAGTCGCTCTACACCTTCCTCACAAGCATCGTCAGGGTCGTGCTCTGGCTGGTGCTCGCCATCGTCATCATCTCCATCTTCGGCATCGAGACCTCGTCGTTCATAGCCCTCTTCGCCTCAGCAGGCATGGCCATCGGCATGGCACTGAGCGGAACGCTGCAGAACTTTGCCGGCGGCGTCATGATACTGCTGTTCAAGCCCTATAAGGTGGGCGACTTTATCGAGGCACAGGGCTACGCCGGAACGGTGAAGGAGATTCAGATCTTCAACACCATTATCCGCACCAACGACGCCCAGACCATCATCGTCCCCAACGGCGGACTGGCCACAGGCTCGCTCAAGAACTACTCAACCGAACCCTACCGCCGCGTCGACCTTGACTTCCAGTTTGCCTACGGCACCGACTACAATGACGTGAAGCAGGCCATTGCTGAAATCCAGCAGCGCTGCCCGCAAATCGTACAGGCTCCACCGGCCGATTCGCCCAACGTAACGGCCCCTTGGATAGGTCTGACCAAACTGGGCGACAGCGGCGTAGTAGCCACCACCCGGCAGTGGTGCAAGAGCGCCGACTACTGGACCGTCGCAGGATTTATGAACGAGACCGTCTATCAGGAGCTGAAGTCGCGTGGATTCATGTTCCCCTTCAACCGCATGGACGTCAACATCGTCAGCCAAACGAACTAAAGCGATTCACGCCCGTTTAACATTAACAAATAAAGGAGAAAGACTATGAAAGAGCAAGTATTACAAGCCATGCGCGAGGCCGGAAAGCCCGTCTCGGCAGGCGACGTGACCAAGGCACTGGGTGCCGACCGCAAGGAAGTTGACAAGGCCTTCGCCGAACTGAAGAAGGAGGGCGCCATCGTTTCGCCCGTCCGCTGCAAGTGGGAGCCCGCCGCCAAATAGGCAAGTAGGCAGCAGGCCTACGCCCAACTGGTCGCAACACTGGGCAGAACTGAGCCTCTGATATCCGTCGGAGGGTATCCGCTCCATTCCATCTATATGTACTATATAAAGAGTGCAGGCTATTTTTTGCCTGCACTCTTTATAATATTTGATTTACTTCACCTCCTCGAAAACGACTCTAACTGACTATCAATGCGTTAGCACCGGATGTTGCACACATGTCGCAAAAACGGAAATAACCATTGATAATCAACATGTTACAAAATCACTGCAAAGGTACAGATTTCTCCCCAAACAACCAAAAGAAAACACAGAAAAAA
>JAFPVW010000026.1 GCA_017395215.1 Prevotella sp.
CAACGAGGCCGGCAGCGTGGGCGAGACGAACTGGAGCATGCTCAACAAGGAGGGCAACGTCACGTGCGAGATGCTGCGCTTCGGACTGGAGGACGGCGACTCCTGGGTGGCTGCCGAGACGAACACGAGCATCCGTCCGGGGTGGTTCTATCATGAGACGGAGAACGAAAACGTCAAGAGCCTGTCGAAACTGATGGACACCTATTATAAATCGGTGGGGCGCAACTCCTGTCTGCTGCTGAATTTCCCCATAGCCCCCAACGGCCGCATACACCCCACCGACTCACTGCGCGGCATGGCCTTCAAGAAGATGATTGACGAGGTGTTCAGACAAAACTTGGCCTCACCCCCGCCCCCTCTCGCGGGGGAGAGGGGAGTAGTCAGTTATACCCTTGACATCAAGGAGGGGGCTGCCTGCAACCGCTTTGTGGTCGAGGAGGATATCCGCTACGGCCAGCGGGTTAGGAAGTTCTCGTTGGAGGCTAAAGTCGACGGGCAATGGAAGCCGCTGAAGGACGAACTGGTGGAGAAGGGCGACGGCCTGACTACCATCGGCCACCGCCGCATCGTCTGCTTCCCAACGGTCAAGGCCACCCGCCTGCGCTTCACCGTCCTCGACGCCAAGTGCGCCCCCGTCATCAAGCGCATGGCCGTCTATCTGGCGCCCGACATCAGTCAGAATACACCTGACGCCGGTGAGAAGCATGCGTCAGACTACTACATCTTCTTCGGAGCCGACAAGATGATGTTCGTCAACCTGGACAAGGAGGAGACCGTCACCGCTTTCCGCTACCTGCCCCCACAGGACTCACGCGCCGGACTCGTCACCCACTACCGCATATCGGCCACCACCGACTGGAACCACTGGGAGACGCTGGGCGAGGGCGAGTTCTCGAATATTGTCAACAATCCCATCTGGCAGACCGTGCGCTGCAAGCCTACCCGTGCCAAAGTCATCCGTGTGGAGGGACTGCGGCTGGCCGAGGGTGAGCGCATGGCCTATAGCGATATAGAGGTAATAAAAGAGTGAGACCATGAAAAAGCCTATCATCCTATGCTTTCTGATGTTCGTCAGCATGACGACAAGCGCCATGCCGGAGAAGGAAAATCTGAAACCCCGCCTCGTGGTGTGTACTGACATCGCGCCAGCTGACGTGGAACCCGACGACATGGAGTCGATGGTCAGACTGATGGCATACGCCGATATGTTCGAGATTGAGGCCATTATTACGTCGGTGGGCTGGAACTGCGACCCCTACCCCGCTGAATGGGCGCAGTATCTGCACCACGTCATCGAGGCTTACGGCAAGGATGTGACGAAGCTGATGCGACGGTCGGGGCAGACGGCGTTCATGCCGTTGGAGAGTGAGGGCCGGCAACAGATCGGCTACTGGCCAAGCGTCGAGTACGTCAGGAGCCGCGCCGTGATGGGCAGTCGGCATGGCGGCATCAAGGCTATTGGCGAGGGTAATGACTCTGAGGGGAGCCGTCTGCTCATCCGTCTGGCCGACGAAGCCGACGAGCGCCCCATCTACGTGGCTGCATGGGGAGGGGCCAATACGCTGGCGCAAGCCATCTGGCGGGTTAAGCAGACACGGAGCGCAGACGAAGTCAGAAACTTCGTCAGCAAGTTCCGGCTCTTCACCATCACCGACCAGGACATGAAATACGACATGCGCATGAACCTTGCCTACAGCTCGCACCAGTGGCTGCGCAAGGACTTCCCTGACGACTTGCAGTTCGTCTGGGACGAGGGTGCCTGGCAGGAGCAATGCGAGCTCGGCAAGCAGCACTGGCAGCAGCACAAGGACGGCATACAGGAACGTGGCGCCTTAGGCCAGGAATATCCCACCTACAAATGGGGCGTCGAGGGCGACACGCCGAGCATGCTCTTCGTCATGCCAAACGGCCTGAACGACCCCGAAGACCCGCGTCAGGCCGGATGGGCGGGCTACCACCAGCGCGGACGCTGCGCCGACTCGCTCACCACGGCCTGGGGCTGCTGGAATGAGCACGTACGCGCCATCAGCGTTGGCTATAAGCGACGTTTCTATCCCGACGAGTTCAGCGACTTCCTGGCCCGCATGCAATGGGCTGAGAAGGGCGAGGGCAACCGTAACCCGCAGGTCATCATCGGCCGCCACAAGGGTCATCAGCCCATTCATATTGACGCAAAGGCTGGCGATACCGTCCGTCTCGATGCCTCCAAGTCGGCAGACCCCGACGGCGACAGCCTCACCTTCCTCTGGTGGCAACAGCCGGAGATTGGTAAGGCGAGAGCCGTCATAGAGCAACCCGATCAGCCGACAGCCATAGTCCACATCCCTGCCGACGCCCGCGACACCACCATCCACATCGTCTGCGAAGTTCACGACAGCGGACCTTTCCACCTCGTCGCATACCGACGAATTATCATACGCGTCACAGACAGCTCAAGCAAATGAACCATCCAACCATGTTAGCTTTTACCCGCCGGGTAGAGGGGCTGAACCCGGCGGGTAGAGCCCCTCTACCCGGCGGGTAAAAGCAAAATAAATAGCAATAATCGTTCAATGACATGGAAAAATGTTTCATTGAACGTTTTTTCTTCGTAAATGTAACGGAAATGATAGCGCGTTTAAAGGAAAAGCGGTATTTTTGCAGCAGAATTTTCAATTAACTAAAAACTGAAGGAAATGAAGAAACTGTTTTTGACATTGATGGCGCTGATGACGCTCACCCTCGCCGAGGCACAGGTCAAGCCGATGGTTCTGGGCGAGAAGCACGCCATGCTCCGTGTTGGTGGTTCGAAGTACGTGCTGCTGCCCGTGCAGGAGACCGAGGAGATTGCGGCCATCGCCGTGCTCGACTCGCGTAATGAAATGGTGCAGCGCATTAACGTGAAGCTGGCCGTCGACCGTGTAGACTACTGGGTGCCCTACGAGCTGAAGGGAGCCCGCCTTTTAGACATCGAGTTCCATGGCGACCGCCGGCAGAAGGGTGCCGTAGGCGAATTCGTCTGCTGGAAGGAGATCAAGCTTTCCAACACGTTTGACACGGCTAACCGCGAGCACTTCCGTCCGGCCTACCACCACACGCCGGTCTACGGCTGGATGAACGACCCGAACGGTATGTTCTACAAGGACGGCGTCTGGCACCTCTACTATCAGTACAACCCCTACGGCTCGCAGTGGGAGAACATGCACTGGGGCCACTCCACGTCGAAGGACCTAATCCATTGGGAGGCTCAACCCCTCACTTTCGAGCCCGACTGGCTGGGCAGCATCTTCAGCGGCTCATGCGTGACCAACGGCAACGAGGTGGTGGCATTCTACACCTCAGCCGGGCACCACCAGACACAGTCGATGGCCATCTCGAACGACAACGGCCGCACCTTCAAGAAATACGAGGGCAACCCCGTCATCACCAGCGACAAGCCTGACTTCCGCGACCCCAACGTCTTCTGGTATGAGCCGACAAAGCGCTGGATCATGATCCTCGCCGTGGGACAGGAGATGCAGCTCTACTCCTCGGCCGACCTGAAGGACTGGAAGTACGAGTCGGCCTTCGGTCAGGAATACGGCAACCATAGCGGCGTGTGGGAGTGCCCCGACCTGTTTAAGATAGGCGAGAAATGGGTGCTGCTCTGCAACATCAACCCCGGCGGCCCGTTCGGAGGCTCCGCCACACAGTATTTCGTGGGACAGTTCGACGGACATAAGTTCACCTGCGAGTCGATGCCGAAGGTAACCAAGTGGCTCGACTACGGCAAGGACCACTACGCTACCGTATCGTTCTACAACGCCCCCGAGAACCGCCGCGTGGTGCTGGCATGGATGTCGAACTGGCAGTATGCCAACCAGGTGCCCACCAAGCAGTTCCGCTCGGCCAACTCCATCCCCCGCGACCTCGGACTGTTCCGCCACGGCGAGGAGACCTACGTCAGCGTGGTGCCCTCGAAGGAGATGCTGGCCGCTCGCGGCGCAAAGGTGAAGAAGCCGACGGAGACCTGCGAAATCGTGGTCGACATGAAAGGCCAGACCGAGATTGTGCTGTCGAACACGAAGGGCGAGCAGGTCGTCATGACCTACGACGCCGCTAAGCAGACCTTCTCTATGGACCGCACGAAGAGTGGCGACGTCAGCTTCAGCGAAGCCTTCCCCTGCGTGACCACGGCCCCCACCTACGGCAGCATCCGCCAGCTGCGTATCTTCATCGACCGCTGCAGCATCGAGGTCTTCGATGCTGAGGGCAAGGTGGCAATGACAAACCTCGTGTTCCCCTCGGAAGCCTACAATATTATTAAGGTGAAGGGCGGCAAGGCAACTATCTACGACATCAAATACTAAAGCAATATGGGTAATCAAAACAAATCTATTTACTTAATCCCCGTGATGCTCTGCTTCTTCTGCATGGGCTTCGTGGATTTGGTGGGCATCGCCTCCAACTATGTGAAGGAAGACCTCGCGCTGAGCGACTCCGTGGCCAACGTGTTCCCCTCGCTCGTGTTCTTCTGGTTCCTCATCTTCAGCGTACCGACCGGCATGCTGATGAACAAGATCGGCCGTAAGAAGACCGTCCTGCTCTCACTCGTCGTCACCGTAATATCGCTACTGCTGCCACTGTTCGGCGAGACCTTCGGCATCATGCTCGTGGCCTTCTCGCTGCTCGGCATCGGCAACGCCCTGATGCAGACGTCGCTCAACCCGCTGGTATCAACCGTCATGGGCGGCGGCAACCTCGCCTCGACGCTCACCTTCGGACAGTTCATCAAGGCCATCGCCTCGTTCTCGGCTCCTTATCTGGCCATGTGGGGCGCAACGAAGGTCATACCCGAGTTCGGCTACGACTGGCGCGTGCTCTTCGGCATCTTCCTCATCGTGGGCATACTCTCCACCATACTGCTCTTCATCACACCCATCGACGAGCCCCCCATCGAGGGCAAGCCCTCTACCTTCGTCGAGTGCTTCAAGCTGCTCGGCACGCCCATCGTCCTGCTGTCGTTCCTCGGCATCATGTGCCACGTGGGCATCGACGTGGGCACCAACACCACGGCTCCGAAAATCCTGATGGAGCGGTTGGGCATGACACTCAACGAGGCAGCCTTCGCCACCTCGCTCTACTTCATCTTCCGTACCATCGGCTGCCTGACCGGCTCGTTCTTCCTGCGCGTGCTGAAGATGCGCACCTTCTTCATCATCAGCGTGGTGATGATGGCCCTGTCATTGTGCGGACTGTTCGTCGGCACCGAGAAGTGGCTGCTCTACGCCGCCATCGCCCTCGTGGGCTACGGCAACTCCAACGTCTTCTCCATGTGCTTCGCCA
>JAFPVW010000027.1 GCA_017395215.1 Prevotella sp.
CGCCCAGCGGCTGCTTCGTAGCGGGATGGATGGGAGGCAGAGGCTTGTTGGGCATGTCAGCCTGAATGTTGTACCATGCTGTGGGCATCTCACTCTCCTGAAGGATAAATCTTTTCTGTTTCATAACGGTTTTATTTTTAATGTAATTGTGTTGGTAATAATTATCAATTATACATTATCCATTATCAATTTTAAAAGGGCCTGTCGTTGAGAACGGCAGACCCTTTAGATGGCTATGTGAAATACTCCATGCGGTCAGACGACTCACGACTTTTTAGATCTTGAGCGACGCCAGCACCAACATGTAGCATTCATTGTAATCATATTCTTAAGAAGTTTTATTGCGCCATGCGCGGTTTAAACATACTTATCGGCTGCAAAATTAAAACAATAATCTGAAACCACCAAACAAATTGAAAGAAATTTTTCATTTTTACTTAAAATTTGTCGTTTTTGCTATTCGTGTCCCTGCATCTTTTGGCGATTCAGATTCCTATTCCAGGTCCTTGAAGAACTGCTCCATCTTCCCAGGGTTGGGGAAGTGGGCACGAAAGCCGCACACATCTCGCTCGTCCATGAGTTGCAGGAGGGCTTCGCTGCCCGGCCAAGGCTTGCCGGCAAAGGTGGTTTGTGCCTCTGTGTCGGCAGGCAGCTGACGGTATTCACCCAGATACCAGTTGTGGAGGAAGAGGTTGCGCGTGGTCTTCGTCATGTCGAACGTGGAGGGCTCGGCAGTATAGAAGATGTTGCGCGTGATGGTGGTGGAGTCGGCATAGCCGTCCCACGAGTCGGCACAAATCATCGTGCGATCGGCATCGGCCACTTGCTTCGGACTGGAATGCACGATGTTGTGACTGACGAGTGTGTTGCTGACGCGTCCGGCGATGTGGATGTTCGGAGCGAAGATGCTGCCCGTACGGGTGATTTTCGGTCGCTGGGCGTCGCCGATGGAGATGTTCCACTCCACGCGGCTGTGGTCGTTGCCCAGACTATAGTTGCGCTCGCTGCCCGCGTCGCAGATGAGCACCATGCCGCCGTAGTTGTCGTGGCTGTAGTTGTAGCGTATCTGGGTGTTTCGGCAGTTGTAGTCGCAATCGAAACCTTGTGCATCCCATGGTGCCTTGTGGTCGCTCACCTCGTTGAATTGTATGACGGTGTTGTCGCAGCTCCAAGGCCAGATGCCAGCTGCGGCCTCGCTCATGGGAAGCAGGTCGGGGCAGTCGCGCATGACGTTGTACTCAATCAGCGTGCCTTCGCAGCCAATGGGTACGATTCCGTCGCCGGGCACCTGTTCGATGAGATTGCCACGCACCACGACGCCCGTGTTGGGCAGCCAGTTGCGGCGGTCGTAGTAGGCCGCCCAAATCATGGCGTTACGCTCGCAACGCTCGATGTGGCAGTTTTGGATGGTGAGTCCTTGGAAGCGCGAAGCTACCATGTTGCCACCATTCTCGATGAGGATGCCCGAGCCGCCACCTTGTTCCTTGATGAGCGAGCCGTTGACGTCGTGCACGTAGATGGAGTCGATCATAATGCCGGCTGAGATGCCGTGGTCGCGACACTCCACCTTCAGTCCTGTGCGGCCCGCCACGCGCTCGCGGCCCGTGTTGATCACCTCCAGACTGCGCACAGTGATATAGCTGGAGTTCAGCACGCCTACCGCCCACATCGAGGCATCGTCGCCCACGATGACCGGGCGCGTGCCCAAGCCATAGCCGCTGACGAGCACCGGCTCGGTCTCCGTACCCGTAGCATGAATGTTGAGCTGTCCGTGGAAGGTCTGCCCACGATGTAGCAGCAAGCGGTCACCGGCCTTCAACTCCTGTCGGCTTGCACGTGCAACGGTTTGCCAAGCCTTCTGGGGAGAGGTGCCATCGGCCTCGTCATTGCCTGTTGTGGCATCGATATAGTAAGTCTGGGCCTTGGGCTGAAGTGGCCCAGGCGTGTTGCCTGAGCCACTTACAGAGTTTGAACTTCCGCAGGCTGTGAGGAGCAGGGCTGCGGAGAGCAGAATATTACCAGCCTTCATGCTGCTTCAACTGTGGGTTGCTGTCGATTTCGTCGGTCGGGATGGGCCACTTGTAGTCGCGCTCGCCGTTGTAGATGCGAGCCTCGTAGGCCAGTCCGTAGGTAGTGCGCTCGGCGTTCACGGCATCGATGGACTCCTTCAGCTGGTGCCAGCGATATTCGTCGTAGAGGCGCAGACCCTCGAAGGCCAACTCCACGCGGCGCTCATGACGGATGATCTGCAGCAACTTGTCCTTGCTCAGACCGGTGCCCTCGACGCTTTCAACGGTGGGCATGCCAGCACGCTGGCGCACCTGGTTGACCAGCGAGAGCACATTGGCTTCGTTGTAGCCACCCTTCTCGACCATAGCCTCGGCCAGCGAGAGTAGCACTTCGGGATAGCGCACCACATAGAAGTCCTGCCCGTTGTCCCATGAGTTGCCCGTGTCGCTGGGGTCGAAGTACTTCATGACGTAGATGGTGGACAGCGAGGCTGCAGCACCGCCGTAGGGAGCGTCGGCGCCTCCCCGTCCGTTCCACGACATGCCCGGCACGAACAGTGTGGCATAGAGGCGCGGGTCGCGGCCTTCCCAGTAGGCGAAGTTCGGCTGGTTCACGTCGAGCGAGCCATCGGCCTTCTTGGCTGCATAGTCGTGGCCGGTGGCCTTCGTGCCGTCGAGCTTGTAGTAGTCGTCGGCAAGGTTCAACGTACCATTCATGGCCTCAAGTGGTGTGTTCCAATGGGCGTTAAACTGTGTGCCTTCATCGAGTCCGGGACCTTCGAAACGCACGGCGAAGAGAATCTCCGGCTGCGTCTCGCCGGCGGTGGTGAAGAGCGTGGAGTAGTCGGCAGCCAGCGTGTAGCCCAGGCGTGTCACCTCCTGATAGGCGCTGATGGCGTCGTCCCACTTCTGGTTGTAGAGGGCCAGACGGCCGAGCAGAGCCAGGCAGGCGCCGCGTGTGATACGGCCGCGGTCGGCAGTGGTGGGCAGGGCGGGAGCAGCCGCCTTCAGGTTCTGTATCTCGGCATTGACGATGTCGGCGCGCGGTGTGGCGGGCATCTCAGCATTGTCGATGGTGAGCGGCTCCGTCAGATAGGGCACGTCGTTGTAGGTCATCGTCAGGTGGATGTACATCAGGGCACGCAGCGTGATGGCTTCGGCCTTGTATTGTGCAATCTTTGCCTCCGGCATGTCTACGCGGTCGATGTTGGCGATGACGCTATTGCAGCGCTTCACCACTTCATAGAGGGCATCCCAGAAAGAGCCGATGGCCCACGAGCCGGCGCTGTGGGTGCCATTGGCGATGTCGAAACCTTCCATCCAGCCGCTCCAGTTGAAGTGGCCGCCATTGTCGGAGATGCATTCCAGGTTCAGTTGGCCGAAGTCCCACGGACCACCGCCATAGAGCTGGTTGCTCTGCAGACCATCGTAGCATGCCACGAGAGCCATCGTGGCGTCGTCCTCAGTCTGCCAGAATGTTGCTGTCGACGACTCGGTGAGCGAGTTCTTGTCGAGGAAGCTGTCGCTACAGGACGTGGTGATCATGAGTCCTGCTGCGAGTACGGATGCTATATATAAATGATGTAGTTTCATAATTCAGACAGATTTTTAGAATTTAACAATGACACCAAACGAATAGGCGCGCACGTTGGGGTGAGCATCGTTGCGCATGTCGGAACTGAACTTCTCGGGGTCGTAGTCGTCGAGCGAGCTGAAGGTGAGCAGGTTCGAGCCAGCCAGGTAGAGACGCACGCTCTGCACGCCCCACTGCTGGAAGAGCGGGTTCTTGCGGAAGGTGTAGCCCAGCTCGAGGCTCTTCAGACGCAGGTAGTCGCCTTTGGTGAGCCAGAAGGAGGAGTAGGCATCGTTGTATTCGTTGCCCAGACGTGGCATCTCTGCATTCACGTTGTTGGCCGACCAGCGGTCGAGCCAGCGTGTAGACTTGTTGCCGCCATTCGAGATGACGGTGGTCTCCCAGTTGAAGCGGTCGAGTCCGGCAATGCCCTGCCAGAACATCGAAAGGTCGAAGTTCTTCCAGCTGGCGCCGAGCGAGATGCTATACTGCATCTTCGGGAACGGATTGCCCAAAATCTGGCGGTCGTCGTCGTTGATGTTGCCATCGTCGTTGAAGTCGTCATACATGATGTCGCCCAGCGATGGGGCTTGTCCGTTCTGCGTGATAACCTTGCCCTCTGAGTTGGTGCGGTTCAGGTCGGCTTCGGTGCGATAGAGTCCCAGAGCCTTCAGGCCGTAGTAGGATCCAATGGCCTCGCCCTCACGGTTGATGGTGCTACCCGAGATGCTCTCCTGGCCGTTCATGTCGACGATTTCGTTGTGCACGCTGGCCAGCGAGAATCCGGCATTCCAGTTCCAGTCGCCGGCGTGGTCGTAGTAGTTCACCGACCATTCCCAACCCGTGTTCTTCACCTTACCGGCATTCTGATACGGAGCGCCCAGCGAGCCCAGGAAGATACCTGGCATAGGCAACTGCAGCAGGATGTCGTTGGTCACCTTGTTATACCAGTCGAAAGTGGTGCTCAGACGGCCCTTGAAGAAGCTGGCGTCGAAGCCGAAGTCGGTGATGGTAGTGGTTTCCCACTTGATGTTCTCATTGGCGATGCCTGTTGCACGCATACCGATATACTTCTTGTCGCCGAAGTAGTAGCTACCCTGAGCGGCCAGCGTTTCGGCGAAAGCATAGTTACCAATTTCTTGATTACCCAGCTTACCCCACGAGCCACGCAGCTTCAGCGAGCTTAGCCAGTCGACGTTCTGCAGGAAGGCCTCGTTGCTCACCACCCATGCGGCCGAGAACGAGGGGAACGTAGCATAGCGGTTGTTCTTTGGCAGACGCGACGAACCGTCGTGGCGGATGTTGAACTCAGCCAAGTAACGGTCGGCAAAGTTATAGCTCAAGCGGCCGAAGAACGACTGCAGGGCATCCTCTTCAGCATAGCCGTTGGCTGAAGGATTCTGCGTACCACCGTTGAGTTCATAAATAGCGTCGGTGGGGAATCCCTGCTTCGAACTGGTGTCGACATCGTAGCGGTTCTCCTGGATGGAATGACCCAGCAACACGCCCAGCTGATGGTCGCCGAACTTCTTGTTGTAGGAGAGGATGTTCTCGTTGATCCAACCCGTCTGGAACCAGTCGTAGTTGGTCAGCGTGTTTTGTGTGCCGGCAGGTGCAATCTCTTCGCCCTCGGCGTTGTATTTGGCTTCACCGCGTGGCGAGTAGGTCATCATGCGATTGGTGTAGAGCTTGAAGGCCAGCGAGGAGGTGAACTTCAATCCGTCGAGGATGTCGACCTCGCCGAACACCTTACCATCAAAGCGGTAGTGGTCGTTGTCGCGAGTGCCGTTGTAGATGTCGTAGACGGGGTTCTTGAACGTCGACTGCGAGATGGCACCGTTGCCGTCGGTATAGGCCCAATGGCCGTTGGAGAACTTCACGGGCACCGTAGGACGTGTGAACCACGTCAGGTCGCGCATCAGGCCTTCGCCCGTGACGCCTGTGGTAGGCTCATAGACGCTCTGCTTCGAACCAGAGAGGTTCAGACCCAGTTTTACACGGCCCAACTTAGCATCGATATTCGAGCGGAAGTTGTAGCGCTTGTTGCGGGTGTTCTTCATGATACCATCCTGGTCCAGATACTGCACAGAGAACATGTAGTGCATAGCCTGAGAACCGCCCTGCACGCTCAGGTGGTGCTGCTGCATGAAGGCCGTGCGGAACATCTCCTTCGCCCAGTTGATGCTGGCGAAGTGGTCGGGGTCGGAACCGTTCTTCAGCTTGTCGAGCATGTCTTGCGTGTAGGCACGAGCGGGCTGTGCCTCGTTAAACATCATGGCCCAGTCGTAACCACCCACGAAGTCGGGCAGCACGGTAGCCTCCTGAAGAGCTACGGAACCAGAATAGGTGACCTGCGGGCGCATTTCCAGTCCGCGCTTGGTCGTGACGAGTATCACACCATTGGCGGCACGCACACCATAGATGGCGGCCGAAGCGGCATCCTTCAGCACGGAGACGCTCTGGATGTCCTCGGCAGGCAGTTCCGACATCTGGCTGATGGAGCTTTCGACACCGTCGATGAGAACCATCGGGTTGTTCTTCGACGCATCGCCCAGCGTTCCCACACCGCGCACGCGGATTTCGGGATCGTCGTGACCGGCCTGTGCACCGTTCAGCTGCAGCACAACACCTGGCAGGCGGCCTTGCAGCAGATTCGATGTGTTGGCAACAGGCAGGTTGCTCACTTCCGTGAAGTCAACGGCGGCCACCGAACCCGTCAGATTGGCTTTCTTCGTTGTGCCGTAGCCGATGACCACCACCTCATCCAAGGCTTCCATGTCTTCGTCGAGTGTGATGTTGAGAGTTTCGCCGGCACGGAAGTTCACTTCCTTCGTACCGAAGCCCACATACGAGATGTTGAGTTTGCCGGTGTTGATGCCTTCCAGCGTGAACTCGCCGTCGAGATTGGTCACTGTGCCGCGGTCGGTGCCGATGACCTTAATGGTAGCGCCGATGATCGGCTCTCCGTTATGGTCAACGACTTGTCCCTTGACAACTCCATTTTGTTGAACAGCCTGCATGCCCGTGGTTCCCGCAAACACCGTCTGCGGACCACCAATGAGGAAGGCTGACAACAAGAATGCCGAGAACAGCCCACGCCCCAGGGCACACGCTTTCCCGTTGTTTCCTAAATAGTCATTCTTCATAGATGTAATTACTGTTTGGTAAGTTAATAATATGGTTTAAAGGATGTCTCTCTCGAGTGTATTTCCCTGCAAAAGTACTTCGTTTTTCCGAAAGCGCCAAACTTTTTACAGGGAAATACTCTCAGCTCCTCATAAATAATGACATCCTGTGGGCAAAAGCAATGGCATTCGTACCCGCAAATCCAAATTCCTTCGTTTGCCACATCGTGCTCTAATGCTTGCAACGTCGTGCTCTATTGCTTGTAACATCGTACTCAAAAGCTTCCACCATCATGCTCCAATGCTTGCAAAGGCATGCTCCAATGCTTGCAAAGGCATGCTCCAATGCTTCCTGAGCTATGCTTTCATGATGTAATATATCATATATTGTGAAGTAATATATCATATATTGCAAAGTAATATATCATATATTGGTCGGTAATATATCATATATTGGTAAGTAATATATCATATATTACTTTATGGGAGCATAGCTTTTGCCGGATGAAAGCATGCCTTCGTGCGGTTGAAAGGGTGTCTCCGTGCGGTTGAAAGGGTGTTTCCGAGCAGTTGAGAGCGTGCCTCCGAGCGGTTGCAAGCGAGCTTTTGAGCACCTGTAAGCGTCGTGACGGCATTGTCTGGAGCCTCATGATAGCGTGGTGTGAGCATTAATTGGTGGTTTTGCTTGCAGGATTGCGAATTTTTCAGTACCTTCGCGCCGCAATGACTACAGTACTTTTAGTGATATTAGGCTATATGGCCGTGCTGATGCTGCTGAGCAGACTCACGGCACGGCGGTCGACGAACGACGCTTTCTTTCGTGGCGAGCGTCGGAGTCCTTGGTATATGGTGGCATGGGGAATGATTGGAGCGTCGATTTCGGGCGTGACATTCGTTTCTGTGCCAGGCATGGTATTGAAGCAGGACATGACCTATCTGCAGATGTGTTTGGGCTTCATACCGGGCTATCTCATCGTAGCACTGGTGTTGCTGCCGATATACTATAAGCTGAACCTCACCTCCATCTATACGTTCCTCGGCCAACGGCTCGGCCGCGAGGCCTATAAGACGGGCGCGTCGTTCTTCCTGCTGTCGAAGATGACGGGAGCAGCGGCACGCTTCTATCTGGTGTGCATGGTGATTTGGGGAGTGTTGGCACAGACCTTGGTACCCACCCCCAACCTGCCCTCCGTCGCGAATGAGGGATTCGCTCCCCTTTGTGGGGCCGCAGCCACACCGGTGGCTGCTCTGAAGGCGCCAGTCGCCCGAGGGGAGGGGGGGCTGATTGGCTTGGGGGATAGCGTCGTTAACAGTTTAGGTATCCAAACTCCCCTCCCCTCGGGAGGGGTTGGGGGTGGGTATCAGGAGAGTTTTGGCTTCCTCCTCGTTGTTCTCGCGATGATTGCCCTCATCTGGCTTTATACTCGCCGCGGAGGCATCAAGACACTCGTGTGGACCGACTCGCTGCAGACGCTCTGCATGTTCGGAGCCCTGCTGCTTATTATATATAAGGTGATGGGCGAGCTGGGGTTGGACTTTGCAGGAACCGTCTCGGCTATTGCCCACGACAGCCATTCGCGTGTGTTCGTCTGGGACGACTGGGTGTCGCGGCAGAACTTCTGGAAGCAGTTCCTCAGCGGTATCTTTGTGGTTATCGTGATGACGGGTCTCGATCAGGACATGATGCAGAAGAACCTCACCTGCCGCTCCTTGCGTGATGCACAAAAGGACATGGCGGTCTATGGACTGGCGTTCTTCCCTGCCAACCTGCTGTTCCTCTCGCTGGGCGTGCTGCTGGTGTTGCTGGCACAGCAACGCGGCATCGACCTGCCGGCTGCCGGCGACCAACTGCTGCCGATGTTTGCCGCCACGGGGTCGCTGGGGCAGGGCGCGCTGGTGCTGTTCATACTCGGCATCGTGGCTGCCGCCTTCTCGTCGGCCGACTCCGCGCTGACCGCCATGACCACCAGCTACTGCGTCGACATCTGTGGCCGTCCTGACGACGAGCGTCTGCGCCGCCGTGTGCATATAGGCATGGCACTCGTCTTCATTGGTGTCATCATGCTCTTCCGATTGGCCAATTCGCCCAGCGTCATCGATGCCATCTACGTGATGTGCGGCTACACCTACGGTCCTCTGCTGGGATTGTTTGCGTATAGC
>JAFPVW010000028.1 GCA_017395215.1 Prevotella sp.
AAACTGGCTTTGGCGCTGGAGGATATGAAGGCCAAGGCCATTGAGATGGGTATTGAGGGTGTGGCAACAGCCTCGGTTCTTAACAGTGGCGATACGGTTGACTGGATCGGCGAAATGAAGGTCGTGGGCTCGTACTGCAACTGGAAAGACGGCTACAATTTGGTGGCCGTGGCATGGTCGAAGTGCGGCGAAGTGATTGCCACCCATGCCGACAGTGGTGATCCGAACCACCAGACGATTACGGGCGAACTGGGTTATGCCGGTGGTGCCTACGACGAGTATGAAGGCTGCAAACTGGCTTTCGCCTTCAGCGGAGCAACGTCTGAAGAGGATCTGGTCGTAGCGAAGTACGGTATCAAGAAGATGAAGGGCTACATCGCCGGCCGTCAGGAGGCTGACACGACCACCACGTTCAAGCCCTTGGTAACACCGCTGAAGAAGGAGCAGTTCATCCAGGTGACCATCGTAGTCAATGACATCCGCCGTGCCGCCAAGGCATGGGCCGCTCTGCTGAACGTGCCGGAGCCGGAAATCTGGACGAACCATCTGGAGAGCAACGGCGAATATCCCTATACTTACCGCGGCCAGGCCGACAAGCCCTGCGATCTGCAGATGTGCGTCATCGAGATGGGCAACTGGGTGCTGGAGCTGCATCAGATCGACGAGAACCCCAGCACCTTCCGAGAGTTCATCAACAAGCATGGCCAGGGCGTACATCACCTCGGCTTTGAGGTGGGCGATGCCCGCGACGAGGTCATCCGCGAGCTTCAGGAGATGGGCTTCGACACTGGCCGCACCATCGGTATCTATCCCGGCAGCAGTTGGACGATTGTGGACAGCGAGGACGTGCTGGGTGTGAACCTGAACATCAAACCCAAGCGATAGATATGCGAGTAATCATCCTTAATGGCAGTCCGAAGGCGCACGGCAATACGGCGACGGCACTGCACGAAGTGGAGCGGACGTTGCAAAAGCAGGGTATCGAGACGGACTGGATGCACGTAGGGCAGCTGCAGATTCACGGCTGCATCGCCTGCAACAAGTGCTGGACGACGGGCATTTGTGCCTTTGGCGACATAGTCAATGATATTTCGGAGAAAATGCGCGAGGCCGACGGACTGCTCGTCGGCTCACCCGTCTATTTCGCGTCGCCCAACGGTACATTGCTGTCACTGCTCGACCGTTTGTTCTATTCCAACCTGCATACCGACTGGACGATGAAGGTCGGAGCCTCGGTGAGCATCGCCCGCCGTGGTGGAGCCACGACGACGATGGACGTACAGAACAAGTATTTCCTGAAGACGAACATGCCCGTCGTGCCCTCGCAGTATTGGAGCATCGCCCACGGCACAGCCCCTGGTGAGGTTGTTCGCGACGAGGAGGGCATGCAGACCATGCGACAGCTCGGACTGAACATGGCGTTCATAATGAAGTCCATCCGTCTCGGTCTCCAGCAGTTCGGCTCGCCGAAGATTCAGGAAGAGTTAACAGAAACGCATTATATCAGATAAACTATGACTTACAAAAGCTTTTTTATTGCAGCCTTGCTGCTTAGCCTGATGCCCCTTACAGTCGGGGCACAGGACACAGACATCAACAGCCGTGACCTTCGCGGCCAGGTGGTTTATCAGAATGATGATGTGGTGTTCCGCCAGCTCGACGAGCACACATGGATCGGCAACGGACACATAGTCTATAACGAGTCGCTCTACCTTGTTGAAGGTAACGACCGCGCACTCCTGATTGATGCTGGAACGGTTATTCCCGGGCTGGACAAGATTGTGGCGAAGATTACCTCCAAGCCCGTCACCATGATGCTGACCCATGCCCACGGCGACCATGCGGGCGGCGTAGGGCCGTTCCCCGAGGTATATCTGAATGCGGGCGACATGACTATCGTTCCGAATAATATGCGCAACTATCAGGGACAGATCAAGTATCTCAACGACGGTGAGGTGATAGACCTTGGCGGCCGCGAGATAGAGGTCATCTTCACGCCCGGTCATACTGCCGGCAGCGCTACGTTCTTCGACAAGGCTCGGCATTACGGCTTCAGCGGCGATGCCTTCGGCTCGACCAACCTGCTGGTGTTCACCAACCTCTCCACCGAGATGTACACCGCCGAGCGCATCGAGCGCTACATGAAGCAGAACGACATCCGTTTCCTCTTCCCTGGCCATTACAGTGGTGACAACTTAGAGACGCTCCAGCGTGTTATAGACATCAAGAACATGTGCCGCGAGATACTGGACGGTGAACGCCGGCCGACCGTTAGCAACGGCAACAATGGTGGCATGGACATGATGGTCGATGACAAAGGCGTGCGCATCAACTTCAGCAGCCATTCTGAAATGAAATGATTAGACTTAACAAAGATGACAGAAGAAAGACGCAGTGATTATCGCCACGTGCTGCCACTCCAGATACGTTTCAATGACGTTGACAAGTTCGGACACGTGAACAACACGGTATATTTTCAGTTCTATGATACCGCAAAGACCGACTATATCGCCACTGTCTGCACAGGCGTTGACTGGGAGCGGCTGGCCATCGTAGTGGTAAAGATTGAGGCTGAGTTTGTGGCTCAGATCAAGGGCAACGACCATATTGCAGGCCGCACCCGTATCGTCAAGATTGGCAACAAGAGTTTTCATCTGGAGCAGGATGTCATCGACAGCGACACA
>JAFPVW010000029.1 GCA_017395215.1 Prevotella sp.
GTCTTCAGCTGGCTGACCAGCGCCGTTATCGCCAGCGTGGTGCAGTCGGCGGACAGGGGCTGCAGCTCCAGCTGCTGTATGAGCTGGGCGATGTGGGTGGATTCCAGCTCGTAGTTCTCGCTGGTGCTCACCTGATAGTCGCGCATGGCCTGCAGCACGCGGGGCGCGGCCTCCTTCTGCGCAGCCGTGCCCACGCGGCCCAGCGCCTCGACCATGGTTCGCAGGCCGATGTACGTGTTGTCGCGCAGCTGGTCGGCCTCGGCTATCTGCTCCGTCAGCGGACTGCGCGTGATGGTGCGGTAGGCCTCGTCCTCGGCCTGTACGGCGGCCACCAGAGCCGTGTTCTGACTGACGATCATTGCCGGGCAGTCCTGCCCCAGTTCGGTCACGATGAGCGTCTGGACGCGCTCCTGAAACCGCTGCATCCACGAGAGGTGGGCGGCGTGGCCCACGCGCTCGAATTTCGATGCGAACGCATTGATTTGCTTAAATCTTGTTGTTGTAGCCATATTATTGATGTTTAATTTTTTTTTTAACATGTAATTGCCCATATAATTTTCCATTAATGATAAATTCGTGGTAATTCGTGTTTAAAATCACATCGATGGATTCGGTGCTCAGTCGTTGAGTAGCACTTTTTCGTCTCCATCGTTCTCTTTATACATTATATATATACGCGCGCGCGAGGGGATTACTCCGACAGGTAGAACCCGATGCATTTCACTAATGCGCCGCTGAAATCATCAGTATCCGGCAGCAGCTCAACCGACGAGGCGGCACTGTCCTTCCACGTGACTGTATAAATATTGTTCGTGTCATCTCCAACAAATGTCCATCCATCGCCGAGATTTACTTCACCCCAACCAGCAGAACTTTGGGCTTTCATCACGATCTTTTTGAACGCCTTGCCGTCCGGTGCCGTGAATGTAAAGCCGCCGGATTCGTACGGCTCGAAAGAGATGCCAGCCTTCGTCGGATCTTCGGGAACATTCCAAAAGGCAAATATACTGCCGGAATTAGCACTCAGCGTGACGCCCTCATTCTCATATGGCATGAAGTCGCCCTGGACCTCAAGTTCGCTGACGTTCGTAGCGTCCCATACGATGTCGGCCACGGGAACCTCAATGGCCGTAGCCGCAATCTCGCTGTCGCTGTGCGTGCCGTCGCCCTTCACGTAATACCAAACATATACCTTGCCACTGGCGGTGATGCCCTGAGCCGTGGGCACCGCCTCGCTGAAGCCATCCGTCGAGGCAGGCTTCGTGTTCGTGGTGGTCACCTTATACATCATCGTGCCGCCGTCGGCCGCACCACCGCTCACCAGCGCCGTCGTCTTGCCAACGCCAACAATCGCCGCACCCGTCGGCGCCGTCGTCACCGTAGCCGGTTCCTTCGCCGCCGGAGCGTCGCTTGTAGTCACCTCGCTAACGAGACGGACACTGAGCCCGTAGAAACGACTGCCTAAGCTCGCGGGATTCAGACTGCTCGAACTGAAGTACAGTTCGTACGCTTTGTCCGTGCCACTAGGCGTAGCAGACGAGTAGTCGCCGCACGAGCCCGGATTGTTCACCGACGAGCCATTCCGGTAGCCAGCAGCCGGCAGGAACACACAGCCGGCTGTCTCCATCTTGGTCCAATCCGCAGCGGTGTAGCTGTTGCCATTCCAGCCAGTGGCGTCTGTTGCGTTGACACCTGTCGGAGCAGTCACGCCGTCGGGGTGAGTATAGGTGTCGGGGAAGAGGATAACGCCCTTTACATCGTTTACCTTAGCCTTGGCATAGCGGCCGTTCTCGGTGCCGCCCACGGTAGATGCACTGCGGGTTTTCAGCAGATATGTCCACTCGTCACTTGTCAGCGTGCGCCAGCCTGTGCCCATCGTTGCGCCCCAATCCACGAAGTCGCCGGAATAATCGCTCCTGGTTGTAGAAGTATTCTTACCGTAATCGGTAGCAGATGTGCTCCAGCCGAAGTGGTCCCATGCGTCTGCGCTGTAGCTATTGTAATAGTCATACTGGTTGTCGAAGAAGCTCCACTTCGACGATGCGTAGCGCAGGTTACCCTTCGAGAAATAAACCTGCTTGCCATCGCTGACGCTGAACTTGCCGTTGATGGCCCCGTCGGGAACGCTGGCCTCAGCCGCCTCGCTTGTAGCCTTCACGCCCTTCACCTTCAGTCGTCCGGTGTACTGCAGCGTCACGGTCTCCGAGCCGTCGCCCTTCAGTCCGCCGATGGGCAGCGCCTGGGCCTGGCCCTCGCCCACCTTCACCGTCCACTTGTCGGCATCCTTCACGCCGTCCTTCATAGAAACGGTGTAGCCCGTGGCGGCGTCATCACCAACCTTCATACCCTTGGTCGAGATCATGTAGGTCATTTCCGAAAGGTTGAAGCTGATGGTCACGTCGGCTTTTTCGGTGAGTGCGAACTTGAAGTTCATGCCGCCTGTGGCATCGATGTTGCTGAGTGTCTTGTTCAGTTCATTTGCATCCGTCGAGGTGCAGCCGTAGTTCACGTCCCAACTGCCGTTGATGGCGAACTTGAATAGTAATTCCGAATTAGCGTCCACATCTTTGAATGTGATGGAGTACACGCCGTTCTGCTCCGTCATCTTGTTGCCTGCTACGCCGGGATCCCAGATTGCGCCATTGACCCAGTTGCCATCACTGTTACCGTTTCCCACCACATAGACGTCAGTGGCCCACGCGCCCGTCGCCGCCGTCAAGAGCAGCGCGAGCAGAAGTAATAATTTGTTTTTTTTCATACTTTTAAGTTTTAAAAATGTTATTAATTAAGTGAATTATATATATGTTTTCTCGAAGTTATCGGAGTTATCGAAGTTATCGAAGTTATCGGCCTTCGGCCTCAGAAGTTATCGACATTAGTTCTGCCGATTGTGTCGCCCGCCAAAGTATTGTCTTTAACTTCGAGCGAAGCGCTAACTTCTTTAACTTCTTTAACTCCATCTCTCTTTAGACCAAACGGATATGGCCTCCCCCCCAACCCCTCTCGAAAGGGCGAGGGGAGTGAATACAAACCGCCGAGCCATCTCTCGATGTCTCGGCGGATATTTTAAGGGGGAAATAATGTCGGAGGAAGCGCTACGGCTTGTTGCTCTTGAACATTTCGATTTCGGCGTCGAAATATGCAATGGCCTCATCCATGTATGGATGGATTCGCGGCACGATGATGGCTATGAAATTCTTCATGCCCTCGTCCTCGACCACGGCCGTCTTGATGACGTAGTGCTTGCTCTGCTCCTCACCCGTGAACCAACGCAGGAACAGACGGTTGCGCTGCGCCTGCTGGTCGTTGGCATTGTCGCACA
>JAFPVW010000030.1 GCA_017395215.1 Prevotella sp.
ATGGCTTGCGCCAGCGTATTGGCCCCTCCCCATGCAGCCACGTAGATGGGGCGCTCGTCGGCTTCGTCGGCCAGACGGATGAGCAGACGGCTCCCCTCAGAGTCATTACCCTCGCCAATGGCCTTGATGCCGCCATGCCGACTGCCCATCACGGCGCGGCTCCTGACGTACTCGACGCTTGGCCAGTAGCCGATCTGCTGCCGGCCCTCACTCTCCAACGGCATGAACGCCGTCTGCCCCGATCGTCGCATCAGCTTCGTCACATCCTTGCCGTAAGCCTCGATGACGCGGTGCAGATACTGCGCCCACACTGCCGGGTAGGGGTCGCAGTTCCAGCCAATCGACGTAATAATGGCCTCAATCTCGAACATGTCGGCGTATGCCATCAGCCTGACCATCGACTCCATGTCGTCGGGCTCAACGTCAGTTGGCGCTATGTCAGTACACACCACGAGGCGGGGTTTCAGATTTTCCTTCTCCGGCATGGCGCTTGTCGTCATGCTGACGAACATCAGAAAGCATAGGATGATAGGCTTTTTCATAGGGTCAAACCTTATTTGTATTCAAACCAGTCAACATCGGCGTAGCCCTGCCGGGTTTCGCTGTTGCTCTGCGCAAACAGCCCGAGCATGACACCCGTAAAGCCGCCGATGGTCTCGGTGCTCAAGAAGCGGTACTCCATCTTGGCCAGCTCGACAAAGTCCGTGCCGTCTGAAGATACCTGCATGTAGTAGAAGTCTTTGTCGGAAGTGATGCGCAACCAGGCACGGGTGCCGTTGAGTGTGAATTCATTCTCGCTGTGGCTGGTCTGGCCTAACCTTACATTCGACTTGATGACGATTTGTCCGTTCTGCTTCTCAGCCACCACGTCGTAGTGGTTCAGCGGTGCGGCGTAGGCCGTGATGCCAGCCTGCATGCCTTCTGTCAGGTGGGAAAGGTCCAATAGGGCCGTGGCGGTGAAGTTCAGTTCCGTCTGGCGGCGGGCAACAAAGGTGGGCGATGCTGTTGCGCTAAGACTGGTGGTGCTGGGGTAAAGCCTAAGAAATCCCTTGTGCTGTGTCAGCGAATAGCGGGTGTAGTCGGGGTTGCAGAGGCTCATCCAGCCCATGGGCAGCCCTAAAGAATGGTAGCTGTCAGCAGGAGCAGCACGCTTGACGTAATTGAACTCTTCACGCACAGGGTCTTGGGCCAGCGGCACCAAGGTGAGCGTACGGCATTTCATGTCAGTCTGCAGCGTACCGTCGCCGTTCACCACAGGCCAGCCGCCCTGCTCCCAGACGACGGGTGCCAACATGGTCTCGCGCCCCATGACGTGCTGCAGGTAGCCGCTGGTGCGATAGCCCAGACAGATCATCCACCACGAGGAGTCGGGAGCCTGCACCAGGTCGGCGTGCCCCAAGCCCTGTATCGGGCTGTTCTGCATCTTCATGTTGAAGTGCGACAGGATGGGGTTGGCGGGATTCGGCTCGTAGGGACCGAAGAGGTTTTTGCTGCGCAGGATGTTCACGTGGTGGCCATGCTCCGTGCCGCCCTCAGCCAGCAGCAGGTAGTAGTAGCCGTCTTTCTTGTAGATATGCGGCCCCTCGGGATAGCGGCCGCCAAGGCCTGTACCCAAGTGATGTATCTCTCCCCGCTGCTTACCCGTCTTTACGTCAATCTCGCAGATCTTGATGTCGCCTTCTTTCCACAGGAAATAGCAGTGCCCATCCTCAAAGTAGAGCGTTGGGTCGCAGCTCCCGATGGCGAAGTCTATGACAATGGGGTCTGACCACTCACCGGCAGGATTGTCGGTCCAAACGTAAAAATGACGGCGCGAGGGGAACACCGTCGTCGCCATGTAGAAACGTCCGTCGTTGTAGCGGATGGTGGGGGCATAGATGCCGCTGTTGCCGTCGGTACCCTTCAGGTCCACTTGCGACGGACGGGTAAGGCAGTTGCCCACCTGTTCCCAGTGTACCAGGTCCTTCGAGTGGAAAACGGGCACGCCAGGGAAATACTGGAACGTGCTGTTGACGAGATAGAAGTCGTCGCCCGCCCGACAGACGCTGGGGTCGGCATGGAAGCCGGGCAGCACAGGATTGCGGAATCCCTGTGACCATGCGAAGAGAGTATGCAGCAACAAGGCTGTCAGCAAAATGGATTTCTTCATCTCCCTATTAATTATGTCATTCATACAAATCTGTTTATAGCCGTTCATGGTCTCACTCTTTTATTACCTCTATATCGCTATAGGCCATGCGCTCACCTTCGGCCAGCCGCAGTCCCTCCACACGGATGACCTTGGCCCGGGTAGGCTTGCAGCGCACGGTCTGCCAGATGGGGTTGTTGACAATATTCGAGAACTCGCCCTCGCCCAGCGTCTCCCAGTGGTTCCAGTCGGTAGTGGCCGATATGCGGTAGTGAGTGACAAGTCCGGCGCGTGAGTCCTGAGGGGGCAGGTAGCGGAAACCGGTAACGGTCTCCTCCTTGTCGAGGTTGACGAACATCATCTTGTCGGCTCCGAAGAAGATGTAGTAGTCTGACGCATGCTTCTCGCCGGCGTCAGGTGTATCCTGACTGATGTCGGGAGCCAGGTAGACGGCCATGCGCTTGATGATGGGGTCGCACTTGGCGTCGAGGACGGTGAAGCGCAGGCGGGTGGCTTTGACCGTCGGGAAGCAGACGATGCGGCGGTGGCCGATGGTGGTCAGTCCGTCGCCGTCCGCTACCAGTTCATCCCTCAGCGGCAGCCATTTGCCATCGACTTCAGCTTCCAACGAGAACTTCCTGACCCGCTGGCCATAGCGGATATCCTCCTCGACCACAAAGCGGTTGCAGGCAGCCCCCTCCTTGATGTCAAGGGTATAGCTAACTACTAATGAGGAATGAGGGATGAGGAATGAGGAATGAGGATCCCTTTCCCCCGCGAGAGGGGTCGGGAGTGAGGCCAAGTTTTGTCTGAACACCTCGTCAATCATCTTCTTGAAGGCCAGGCCGCGCAGCGAGTCGGTGGGGTGTATGCGGCCGTTGGGGGCTATGGGGAAATTCAGCAGCAGGCAGGAGTTGCGCCCCACCGATTTATAATAGGTGTCCATCAGCTTCGACAGGCTCTTGACGTTTTCGTTCTCCGTCTCATGATAGAACCACCCCGGACGGATGCTCGTGTTCGTCTCGGCAGCCACCCAGGAGTCGCCGTCCTCCAGTCCGAAGCGCAGCATCTCGCCCGTGACGTCGCCCTCCTTATTGAGCAGACTCCAGTTCGTCTCGCCCACGCTGCCGGCCTCGTTGCCCACCCAGCGCAGGTCGCCGCGGTCGCCGCCGTCGTTCCAGATGACGCAGCGGGGCTGCAGTTCACGAATCATGCGGAACGTCTCGGCCCACTGGTAGTAGGTCTTGGCGTCGATGCGTCGCGTCTCGTTGGCTCCGCCATACCAGCCGTCGCCGCCGTTGGCCCCGTCGAACCAAACTTCGAAGATATCGCCGTACTGGGTGAGCAGCTCGCGCAGCTGGTTGCGGAAGTAGGCGACGTATTCCGGGCGGCCGTAGTCAGGATGATTCCTGTCCCAGGGCGAGAGATAGACGGCGAACTTCAGCCCCTCCTCGCGGCAGGCGTCGGCCAGCTCGCGCACCACGTCGCCCTTGCCCTGTTTCCACGGTGTGTTCTTGACGGAATACTCCGTATAGGCACTCGGCCACATGCAGAAGCCGCAGTGGTGCTTGGCGGTGAAGATGATGCCGCGCATGCCTGCCTGCTTGCAGACGCGGGCCCACTGGCGGCAGTCGAGGTCGGAGGGGTTGAACAGCTTCAGGTCCTCGTTACCGAAACCCCATTCCTGGTCGGTATAGGTGTTCAGCGAGTAGTGGATGAAGGCATACATCTCCATGTCCTGCCAGCGCAGTTGGTTCTCGTTGGGTACTGGGCCACAAGTCCCTCCCCCTGCCCCTCCCCCTTCCCCGAAGGGAGGGGTGTTCGGGTGCGCGGTTGTAAACAGGGTGGTACTAATGACTGCTAAGAGAAGGTTTCTTGCTCTTGCCATTTTATTTGATGTATTTTTTGCCGTTCACAATATAAAGGCCCTTGTCGGGAATAGTCTCGAGCAGGCGGCCTTGGAGGTCGTAGACTGTCTGGTGACTGGTGTCTGGTGAAGGGTGAAGGGACTGCACGCCGGTGGTGTAGGGCCACTTGCCAGCGGCGCAGCCATTGATGATGCCGTCGAGAGCAAGCTGGTTGAAGACGGTCAGCGTCTTGCGGTTGAGCACGTCCATCGACGGGCGCTGGCAGTAGTTGGTGTCCCAGACGAAGGGGACGATGGCATTTTCGACGGCATATCGGCAGAGGGTGTAGTACCAGGCGCGGATGCTGGCATCGTGCTTCTCCTGGCTCTCTCCTTGTGGCATGGTGCGCCAGAGTGTGCCGAACTCGCCCATGATGACGGGTATGCCCTTCGATGTGTACTTGTTGCGCATCTGTCGGAGCTGGCTCTGCATATAAGACTCCTCACCCCACGTGACGTTGTGCTTGGAGCCACTGAAGTGGTTGCCGCTGCCCCAGTAGTAGGCCTGGTTGCCCCATGACTCGTCCTTGGTCATCATGGTGAAGTTGTAGGGTGAGTAGAAATGCACTTCGAGCATCATGGCGTCGGGCGTGTCGTCCTGTGGCATCACGTTGTAGGTTGTGGCAAGGTCGATGTTGGTCGAAGGTGCCTGGACTACGAGTATGCGGTGGGCGTTGTTGCCGCCGGTCTGCCGCACAGCGTTGACGAAGGTCTGATGGTAGCGTACGAGCGTGCGGATGTCGCCGGCCTTGTCCTTGCTGTTGTCGCCGGCTGCGTCGGGCTCGTTCATGCCGGCGAAGAGCAGGTGGTGGTCGTAGTCGCGGAATCGTGTGGCAATCTGCTTCCAGAGCTGTGCGAGGACGTCGCAGTTCTTGCTGACGCTCGACTCCGTGCGGTTGGCAAACGAGCGTTCAATCCATCCGTTGTCGTAGTGGTCGTTCAGCACGACGTAGAGACTGTCGTTGATGCAGTAGTCGACGACCTGCTGCACGCGGTCCATCCACTTGGTGTCGATGTTGTTGTTGGCGTCGCAATGGACGTACCAGGAGCAGGGTATGCGAACGGAGCGGAAACCCTGAGCCTTAACGAAGTCGATGATCTGCTGCGTGGTCTTTGACCCCTGCCATGCTGTCTCGTAGTCGAGCGGGTTGCTGAGCCAGCTGCATGGTCCGGGCTCCATGGTGTTGCCGAGGTTCCACCCGGGGCACATGTCGGCTGCTATGTCGGCGGCTGTCGGCTGGGCCACTGCGATGGCAGTGAAGAGTGAAAAGTGAAGAGCGAAAAGTAATACAGATTTTTTCATGTTATGGAGGATGTTATTTACTGATGAGTCGTATACCATAGATTTCGCCAATCTGCTTTTGGGGCTTTGCCACCCCAGAACTTCAGCAGCGTCTGGATGTTCAGGTCGCGTGCATGCTTCAGCGGGCCGTCGAGCAGCGTTGCATCACCGAGAGGGAACTCTTGGTAATACAGCCTCTCTTGAGCGTAGGTAGCCGCCATGGCGGCGGTCATACATACTAAAGCGATTATTCTTTTCATTTTGCTTTGTTATTTGGGTTTATGGTTTGTATAGTTAATGAGGCGGTGGGCAGGCTGCTCTTGATGCTGACCTGCGCGCGGCCTCGCTTCATGGTGCTACGCACTACAAGCAGGGCACGACCCTTCCAGGTGGTGACGCGGGGCGATGTGTACGGTTCGCGGTCCTTTAGGTCGGCAGAGGCGAAGGCAATCAAGCTGCCTTGGCCTTTCACAATGGCCTCGCAGGGGATGGCGGCATCGGGACAGACGCGGCCCTCGCTGTCAACTGCTTCGACGGTGATAAAGCAGAGGTCCTGGCCGTCGGCAGTGATGACACGGCGGTCGGGCGTCAGGCGCAGACGGGCAGGCTCGCCG
>JAFPVW010000031.1 GCA_017395215.1 Prevotella sp.
AAAGCGTATAACCAAGCTCCTCCAAGAGCATAAAGAAAAGGAGGTAATTATGGAAGTAAGAATTCAATCAATTCACTTTGACGCAACAGAGAAGCTGCAGGACTTTATCAACAAGAAAGTCAACAAGCTTGAAAAGTATTTTGAAGATATTAAGAAAGTAGAGGTGTCATTGAAGGTAGTGAAGCCAGAAACAGCTGCTAATAAAGAGGCGGGCATGAAGATTACCGTTCCTGGTGGCGAGCTGTATGTGAACAAAGTTTGCGATACATTTGAAGAAGCAATTGATCAATGTGCTGAGGCTTTGGAGAAACAGCTGGTGAAATACAAAGAAAAACTGCGTAGCAAATAATTAAATTTCCCCAAAAATTTGGCGGGAATAAAATAAATCACTAACTTTGCAGCCGTTTCGCTCGGATTTCGTGCCTTAACGGCTGCAAAACTGAGTGAATGCCTCTTTAGCTCAGTTGGCCAGAGCACGTGATTTGTAATCTCGGGGTCGTTGGTTCGAATCCGACAAGAGGCTCAAGACAAGGGGATATGTCAGTAATGGCACATCCTCTTTTTTTGATAATAGAACCACCGATTCCGACTTTTTTAGGCTTTTCGCTTGCTGTTCTCGAAAAAGTTTCGTATCTTTGCGCCAATTATCAACAAACAATGAGAATTACAAGACAGAAACTGTTCGTATTGCTGACAGCGGCACTGGTATCATGCAGTTCCGGCAGCATCGAAAAAATGGCATTCGAGACCGTCAGCTCGGAGAAAACCGTTGCCATAACATCTGAGGAAGGCGCTCCTCAATGTAAGGTTCAACTGACGCTGGACGCTGCCGTTGAGAATCAGGGCGAGCGGGCCAAGGCTGTCAACGAGGCGCTGGCACGCCAGCTGCTCGACCTGGAGGCCGGGAACCTGCAGACGGCTGCCGACTCGTTTGCCAGCGCCTATACCGAGAGCTACCGCCGCAATATTGCGCCGCTTTACCGTGATGACCGTAACGACTTGAACAAGCGCTCATGGTATGAGTACCACTATAATCTGACGGGGAAGGCTGCACAGGGCCGGCAAGGCGTAACGGTCTACACAGCAGAGTTAGACTACTACGAGGGCGGTGCACACGGCATCAGCCAGCGCCTGCTGATGAACTTCGACAACAAGACAGGACGCCTGCTGACACTCGCCGACGTATTCACTCCCGGCTACCAGCAGCGGCTGAACGGTCTGCTGGAAGAGAAACTGATCGAAAAGACTGGCGCGAAGGACATCAATGAGCTGCGGGAGAAGGGCTACCTGTACCAGACGGAGATGTTCGCCTCTGAGAATTTCGCACTCGGCGAGGACGAAATCACCTTTGTCTACAACCCCTACGAGATTGCGCCCTACGAGCAGGGACTTACCGAACTGACAATTGACTATGGAGAGTGTAAAGAAATACTTCAAGACGCTGACTGACGAGCAGCTGCGGCAGTTCGCGATGCTCGACGAGCTCTACCACGAGTGGAACGCGAAGATCAACGTCATCTCGCGCAAGGACATCGACAACCTCTACGAGCACCACGTGCTCCACTCGCTGGCCATCGCAAAAGCTGCCAACTTCCGCGCCGGCACTGAGATACTGGACTTCGGTACGGGCGGCGGCTTCCCTGGTGTGCCGCTGGCCATTCTGTTTCCGGAGTGCCGCTTCAAGCTGATTGACGGCACGGGAAAGAAAATCCACGTGGCCCAGGAGGTGGCAGCAGCCATCGGTCTGAAGAACTGCCGGGCTGAGCACCTAAGGGGCGAGGATGAGCGTGGCCGCTTCGACTTCGTGGTGAGCCGTGCGGTGATGCCGCTGCCCGACTTGGTAAAGATTGTGCGCAAAAACATCAGCAAGAAGCAGCAGAACGCTACGCCCAACGGCATCATCTGCCTGAAGGGTGGCAACCTCGAGGCCGAAGTTCAGCCTTTCCGAAACATCGTCGAGGTGACGCCTGTCAGCAACTGGTTCGAGGAGGAATGGTTTAAAGAGAAAAACGTCGTTTACTTACCGCTATGATTAAGATAAAGACATTCGTCTGCAATATGCTGCAGGAGAACTGCTACGTGATGAGCGACGAGACGAATGAGGCCGTCATCATCGACTGCGGTGCCTTCTATCCTGAGGAGCAGCAGGCCATTGCCGACTATATTGAGCGTGAGCAACTGACACCGGTCAGGCTGATAGCCACCCACGGACACTTCGACCACAACTTCGGCAACAGCTTCGTCTGGCACCGCTATGGGCTGAAGCCTGAGGTAACTGCCGAGGACTTGCCGCTGATGGACATCAGGCGGCAGATGAGGTCGATGATGGGAATGGATTACGAAATTGAGCAAGCCCCAACAGGACGCTTACTAAACACAAAAGACGACGTTACGTTCGGCAGTCATCGTCTGCGAGTACTGCCTACACCGGGACACTCACGCGGCTCGGTGACACTCTACTGCGAAGCCGAGCATGTGGCCTTCACGGGCGACACGCTGTTCCGCATGAGCATCGGGCGCACCGACTTCGAGGGCGGCAGCTGGAGCGAGATGTGCAACAGCCTGAAACAGGTGCTGGCCGCCCTGCCCGCCGACACAAAGGTCTATCCCGGACACGGCCCCCTGACCACCATCGGTGAGGAGGTGCAGTACAATCCGTATATGCACTAATCGAAGAGGGTATCGATTTCGCCTATCTCATCATCGTCGAACCACTTCGACAGCTTCTCGCGGGCTTTCTCCTTGATGTCGGGGTCGACATCGGTCCACACCTTCTTCAGCACGTAGAGCAGTACAGCCAGGTCGTCGCTCAGGCCTACGATAGGAATCGCATCGGGTACGACATCGATAGGACTGATCATGTAGCCCAAGGCCCCGATGATGATAGCCTTGTCCTTGGCGCTGATCTTGTCGCTCTGCAGGGTGTAGAACAGAATGAGCGCTGCATAAACTAACTTGGCGCCTGCACGCTTGGCAATGCGCGAAATCTTCTCAACAAACTCGCTCTGCGAGAATTTGTTGGCATAACTCATAAAATCAGGTAACTCCATCTTCAGTATTTTCGATTGATTTATTTACGATTTATCACTCTTCACTTCTCACTTTTCACTTCTCACTTCTCACTTCCCAATCCGTATGATGCGGATACCCGTGTGCGACGGGTGCTTCGAGAGATACTGGCCGAGGGTCATTGGCTCCTCGACCACCTTCTTGTGCAACTGCGATGCGTTGAGCAAGTGCAGACCGTCCTTACGCCACACGGCAAAGCCGAGATGCGCAATGTCGAGACCGGCCTTCGAGCAGGTGATGGCAATGATGTCGCCGTCGCTGACGGCCTTGCGCAGCGCCTCGGTGTTCTTGACCTCGCTCTTGGGAATGTAGCGATACTTTCTGCCGTTCAGCTCCTCTTCCTGTTTCTTGATGACAGGCACCATCTTGGGATGGGCCTTCAGTGCCTTGTAGGCATCGGGGTGAGCTGACATATAGCCGACGCTGATGGTCTGCACGGCTGTGAAGGGTGCCGACTGCTGCTGCACCTCGCCGACCACGCCCTTGCGGGTGTTGTCGGCAATCCAGTCGGTGAAATAGTGAAGCCTGCTGGTGTAGCCGTCGAGACGTCCGTCGCGGTAGCGTATCTGGGTGAGGGCATCGAGGAAGTCGCCCCAGCAGTAGCGCTTGCTGTTGACGCATAATGTCAGCGCAACGACATTCTCGACGAGCGTGGTGCAGTCGAGCTGTCGCGTGTTGACCACCAGCCGTTCGGGGTCGCAGACCTCCAGCGTATGGCCGACGTATGGTATGCCGATGAACTTACGGGCGAAGTGCAAGGGCATGTTCGTTGTTGGCGGCAGCGAGCGTGCCTCTGTCAGCAGCTTCGTCACGAGCGTGCTGTCGGCTTTGGTATAGTGTGGCTGTGCAGCGACGCTGGCCGACAGCACCATACCTATTATAAATAATAAGAGTCTATTCATTTTTCTGTTTCCTGTATCGTTTCTTTAGTCCGAAGTTATAGCCCACATAGGTGTTGAAACTGCCGAAGATGTTGTTGGCAGTAAAGCGCTCCGTGCGGTAGTTGTTGGTGCGCAGGACGGCTGAAGCACCAGCATACCAGCGCGTGTTGTTATAGACGAGGGCGAAGCGGCCTATGCCGTCGAGGTTCACCTTCTTGATGCTGAAGCCGTCGTAGTCGTCGGCGGTGTCTCCGTGACCGGTCTTGTAGGCCACAGCCGCCTGACCACTGGCGCAGAAGAGCCAGTTCTTGGCAAACACCCAGTTGTAGGCGTAGCCGCCCGAGATGCTGTAGTCGTAGTAGGCAATGCGGTTGAACATCAGTCCGCTGTCCAGCTTCACGGCCTCAGCAGCGCCCAGCTTGTCCTCAAGCAGGCTTCGCAGTTGCTCGAAGTCAAGGTCGAGCGTGTTCTTGTAGAAGCCGGCACCGGCCATCCACGAGCCGCAGCTGATCTTCTGGCAGGTGCTCTGGCTGAAGGCAGCCGGATAGGAGAAGCGCCCGTGGTTGAAGATGTAGTAGGCATTGACGCCCGTGATGCCCACGGCGATGCCGCTGAAGGGCGTGTCCTCGAAGCGCGTGCCGTCGATGCCGTAGCCCATGCGCACCTGGCGCAGCTGGTAGTCGCTGCCCGTACGGCGGTAGAACATGTCGACGCCCACCTGCGATGAGTAGATGCTGAAGTCAATCTCGCGTTTGTCAGTATGGCTGAAGAGACTCAGGTTCTTCAGGTCGAAGGTCCAGCCGAGGAAGAACCAGCGCCAGCCGAAGTAAGGTCCCACCTTGATGCGCTGGTCGGGCGAGAACATGATGCTCTGGCCGTTGCTGCTGAGGATGAACTCCTCGAAGTTGCGCGTGGCCTGCAGCATGACCGACCACTCATAGTGCTGAGGCTCGATATACTCGTCCTCCAGTCGGTCGAAGCCGCGGACGGTGTACTTGATCTTCTGCTGCACCCTCTGCAGCCGCTTGCTGTCGGGCGACAAGGAGTCTGCTCCGACGACATCATCCAGGTCGTCGGCATTGGCTACTCCTACGGCCATCGTCAGCAGCAGCACAAGTATCAGCAGCAACTTCTCACTCTTCATATCTTTCCTAAGATGCGGTCCATCGCCCAGTTTACGGGGGTGGCCGAAACGCTGGTACACGTACAGAGCGCCAAGCCCTGCAAGTGCTCGATGACATTCTTAATCAACGGGAACTGCACGTAAGGCGGGTTGGGCACCACAATCTGCTGAATGCCTTCGCTGGTATGCAGCTGGATGGGTGCATAGTCGAACACCGAGAACAGCAGCTTGCCCTTGTCGCCGATAATCTCTATGCGGTCCTCACGGGCCGACTCATGGGCCACAAAGCACCAGGAACCGCTGCCCGACAGGCCGTTCTCGAAGCGGAAACAGGCCGACACCGTGTCCTCAGCCTGATAGTAGTGGCCGCGGTTAGTGCTGATGCCCTCGGCATCGAGAATGACGCCGAATATCGTCTGCAGCAGGTCGAGCTGGTGGGGAGCAAGGTCGTAGAAATAGCCGCCGCCCGAAATCTCGGGCTGCAGGCGCCAAGGCAGCGTCTCGGGGTGGCTGTAGTCAAGCTCGCGTGGAGGCACGGCAAATCGCACCTGGACAGTCAGTATGCGCCCGATGATGCCTTCGTCAACAATCTGCTTCACACGCAGGAAGTAGGGCAGATAGCGGCGGTAGTAGGCCACGAAGCAGGGCACGCCCGTACGCTCTGAGATGCTGTTGATGCGAGCGCAGTCCTCGTAGCTGGCGGCCAGAGGCTTCTCCACGTAGACGGGCTTTCCGGCCTTCATGGCCATGATGGCGTAGGTGGCGTGGCTCGACGGCGGCGTAGCCACATAGATGGCGTTCACGTCGGGGTCGTCGATGAGCTGCTGGGCATCGGTGTACCACTTCGGTATGCCGTGGGTGATGGCATAGGTGCGGGCTCTGCTCTCATGACGGCACATGACAGCCACGACGCCCGACCCCTCGACCTCGCTGAAGGCCGGGCCGCTCTTCTTCTCGGTGACCTCGCCACAGCCTATGAATCCCCACTTCAGAATCTTCATAAAATGTTTTAATTTTCTGCTAAAACGGTGCAAAGTTACGAAAAAAGTCAGTACCTTTGCCATCTGAAACAAAAATGATAACAATTTTTATGGAAACAAAGAACGAAGAATCACCCCTGAAGATACGCTCGGTAAGAGCCGCACTCGCCGCCGGACTGAGCCTGTACACGGGCAACTTCCGCCGCATCTTCCGTGCCACGTGGCCCATAGCGTTGATAGGCGGACTGGTCAGCGCACTGGTGTTACACTACTCTATATCGCTGATTCCCAGGCAGATTGCCGCGCAATTACAGCCGATGCAAGCAAGCACCGCCGATAGTCTGATGACTATTCTGACGCACTCCCTACTGTCGCTGCTCGAGTTTGTGGTGGCGGTTCTGCTGCTGTCTTACGCCTTCTACATGCTGAACCGCCACAGGGAAGAAGGGGCCATCCCCTACCCTGCCCGATGGTTCACCAAGCCCGACGGACGCTCCGTGTTGCGCACGCTGGCAGTTGCCATCTTGTGGTTGGTCGTCGGCTCTGTTGCCATTATTATTCCTTCGGTAATCGTCGGCATCGGCATTGGCATGAAGTCGATGGTCACCATTGGTCTCAGCGCCGTCGTCGCGCTGTTGTTGATGGCCCTCCTGCTGCCGCTGGCCTACCCCACCATGCGCTACGTCACCACCCGCGACACCAAGCTCTTCAACATACTCGGCAGCGGCTACAGGCAGGGACTGCGCTACTGGGGCTACATCTTCGCCGTGCTCTTCGTGGTCACCATCATAGCCACCATCGCTCTGGTCATCACCATGCTCCCGGCCATCATTCTGCTGACCGCCAACATGAAGGCCGAGGCTGGCAGCATCGTCGGCGACCCGCTGGGCATGCCGTCATACATGAACTGGCTGTCGCTGATTGTGTTCACACTCTCGGGATTCATCCAGACCTATATTCTTTTGGGCACGCTCACGCCTCTCTACTATATGGCAGGCTCCATCGAACAGCAAGAAATTCAGAGAAATGAAACAGCAAAAGATACTCTTCATTGACCGTGACGGGACGCTCATACGCGAACCCGAGGACGAGCAGATCGACTCGTTCGAGAAACTGCGCTTCACCGAGGGCATGTTCCAGCACTTGGGCTTCATACGCCGCAACCTGGACTTCCGCTTCGTGATGGTCAGCAATCAGGACGGGCTCGGCACAGACGCCTTCCCCGAGGATACGTTCTGGCCGGTTCATAACTTCATCCTCCAGGCACTTGAGGACGAGGGCATCACGTTCGACGAACAGCTCATCGACCGCCACTTCCCCGAGGACAACGCGCCTACCCGAAAGCCGGGTACGGGGATGGTCGAGAAGTACATGAACGACCCGCAGTATGACATTGAGAACTCGTATGTTATAGGCGACCGTGAGACCGACGAGCAGCTGGCCCGCAACATCGGCTGCAAGGCCCTCATCCTGGGCCGCGACGGCATGACCTGGGCCAAGATTGCCGAACTGCTGTTTGCCGGAGAGCGCACCGCTGAGGTGAGGCGCACGACGAAGGAGACCGACATCTATATTAAGGTGAACCTCGACGGCTCAGGGAAGTGTGACATCGAGACCGGACTGGGATTCTTCGACCACATGCTCGAGCAGATAGGCAAGCACGGCATGATGGACCTCACCATTCACACCAAGGGCGACCTCGAGGTCGACGAGCACCACACCATCGAGGACACGGCACTGGCTCTCGGCGAATGTCTGCTGAAGGCTCTCGGCGATAAGCGCGGCATCGAACGCTATGGCTACTGCCTGCCTATGGACGACTGTCTGTGCCAGGTGGCCCTCGACTTCGGCGGCCGCCCCTGGCTCGTTTGGGATGCTGAGTTTAAGCGCGAGAAGGTCGGTGAAATGCCTACCGAAATGTTTCTCCACTTCTTCAAGAGCCTGAGCGATGCCGCCCGCATGAACCTCAACATCAAGGCCGAAGGGCAGAACGAGCACCACAAGATAGAGGGCATCTTCAAGGCCCTTGCCCGCTCGCTGAAAATGGCAGTCCGTCGCGACGTCTATCACTACGAACTGCCATCTACCAAAGGCACCCTCTAAACTTATCGTTAATACACCCTCGGTCCGAAGATGCTCGTGCCGATGCGCACCATCGTCGAGCGGCATTCAACGGCTATCGTGTAGTCGTCGCTCATGCCCCACGAACGCTCACAGAACCAGGGAGCATCCTTGAAGTACTGCTGTTTCACCTCGTCGAAGAAGTCGGCAGCCGTTGTGAACTCACGGCGAATCTGTTCACGGTCGTCGGTCAGCGACGCCATCATCATCAGTCCGCAAATGCGCACGTGCTCCAGCCCTCGCCACTCGCCGTCGGCCAGCAACTTGCGGCAGTCGTCGAGCGTCAGACCGTACTTCGTGGCCTCCTCGGCAATGTGCAACTCCAGCAGCACGTCGATGACCCGCCCGCATTTGGCGGCCTGTTTGTCAATCTCCTTCAGCAGCTTCAGCGAGTCGACGGCCTCCACCATATTTATATAAGGTGCTATATACTTCACCTTGTTCGTCTGCAGGTGGCCGATGAAGTGCCAGACGATGTCCTTCGGCAGCGTCTCGTGCTTCACCTTCAGCTCCTGCTCGTGGCTCTCGCCGAACACCCGCTGGCCCTCCTCGTAAGCGGCCTCGATGTATTCATTGGGGTGATACTTGCTGATGGCCACCAGTCTGACACCCTCGGGCAGCGTGTCAAGCACACGGTGCAGGTTTCCCTTAACGTCGTACATCTTACTGCTCGTATTCTGGTTTCTCGTCAGTCTGCTTGTCCTTGCCGTATTCGTAGACATCCATGATCTGCGTCTCGGCTACAGAGGCAATGACATAGTCAATCATCGTGCCGCCCATCACCTCGTCGATGTTCTTCACCGCACCGTTCAGCGTGCCGGCGTTCACTAGGTAGTTTACGCTCGAGCGCTTCTCCTTGGCAGTCTTCTCGTCGATGGTGATGAACTGCAGCTTCGCCTTGTACCAGCGGTCGGCCGAGTCTGCGTCGCTGAAGAAAATCTCCTTGTAGGGCGCTATCTTGATGTCCTTGATGTCGAACTCGCCGCTGATGTACGACGACATCTCCTCCATAATGCGCTGCTCGGCCTCGGTGAAGCTCAGCGCGTCGGTGGTATAGGTCTCTGTCACTTTCTTCTGGAGGCCGTCCTCCATCGTCTTCTCATACTGGATTTTACATTCAAACCAAATAGCTGTTCTTGATCTCATTGTTCTGATTATTTGTTGTTCTTACTGATTTCGGCCTGCAAAAGTACAAATAATATTCCGAACTTCCACACGAAAAGGCAAAAAAAAATCGCCCGCCCTCAGTTGGGGCAGGCGACGAATTGCCTTAAGGCCCGTCAGCAAACGTGGGGTTTACTGGCGGGTAGCTTTACTCCTATTGATTCTTCAGCTTCTCAATCAAGAGCGTCGCATCTTTGATGTCAATCCTGCCGTCGCCGTTGATGTCGGCTGCCACCTGGTCGAAATCGGGAGCTTCGTCCGGGACGATACCCACGATGTAGGCAATCAGCATTTCCAGGTCCCATTCATTCAACCTGTCGTTCATGTCAGTATCGCCAGAACCCATTACGGGGTCGCTACCCCCATAGTTCTCTTTGTTGGAGTTCACTACCTTCCAGCCCTTTGCCACGGCCTCAGCCACCTGCGACTTATAGATGGTATTGGTGATATTGGGATTAACCGGTTTCTCCATCACATACAACATACCGGCCAACGTGGGCAGGGCATCGACCACCTTCTGCATCTGGATGGCGTTCAGGAAGTTTCCCTGGCATTGCACTTCTCTCAGTTTCGGGTGGCTACCCATCTTCAGCACCCATAGCTGATTTTTGTAGCATTGCAGAACCTCCAGGCCAGACAGCATCGACACGTCGAGCGATGTCAGAGTGTTGGCGTAGCACCTAAGTTGATGCAGGTTCTTGTTGTTCGACAGGTCAAGCTCTTGCAGCCTATTGCTTGAACAATCCAAGAACTCCAACTCCTGCAGCATCGACACGTCGAGCGTCGTCAACCTAAGTCCGTAACAGTTGAGATCATGCAGGTTCGTCAGGTACTGGTAGCCCGTGATGTCGGTGACGCCTTTATTCTTGAGGTTTAACGACATGATATTTTGGATAATCTCATCGGTCAGCTCGTCGCCCTCGTTCAGATTCAGTTTCGGATTGTTCGAGATAATGACATTGCGCAATGCTGCATCGGGGAAGAATTCATCGGTCAGGTAGATGGCTGGCATCACACCCTCGTAGTCAGTCGTCGCGCCGTTTACCTGTTGGTACACCGTCCAGCCCTTATCCCTGAGGGCTGCCACCTGCTCGGGCGTCATCGTGTTGCCGTCCTCCACCTCGTCGGTATAGAAGTATAGCACACCGTCGTTCTGGGGCCTTACGGGCAGTTTGCCAATAACCGTCTGCATGGCGATTCTCGACAGCCGGTTGCCCAAGCAGCTCACAACCGTCAGCTGACTGTTCTTGCTGATGTCGATGCCGGTCAGCTGGTTTTTGTCGCAGTACAAGTACTTCAGCTTCGGGTTGCCCGTCAGGTCAAGCGTCGTCAGCAGGTTGTCGCTACACAACAGCGTCTCCAGGTTGGGGAAGAGTTCCACGCCCGTCAGGTCCTCTATCTCGAAGCCGCCGGCATTGATGGTCGTCACGGCGTTCAGCTCCTCGTCGACGAGGTAGCCGTCCTCGTTCTGGTCAATCCAGCTGTAGCCTACGACGATGCGGAAGTGAGGGTCGGGGAAGTGCTCCTCGTCGATCTTGATGCCTTCGTGCACGCCGCCCTCATACTCCGTAGTGGGGAACTGCGAATAGTCGTACACCTTCCAGCCCTTCGCCTTGGCCTGGGCCACCTGCTCAGGATTGATGAAGTTCTCCTCGTCGTCATAGCCGCTGTGCAGCGGGAAGAACACACCCTCGTAGACGCCACTCGGCATGCTTTCGACCAGACGGCCCATGGCCTCCTCGTTGATGTGGTTTTTCCAGATGTAGAGGTTCTTCAGCTGCGGGTTCTTCGACACGTCAAGATAGCGCAGGTTGTTGCCTTCGCAGCTCAGCGTTTCCAACCACGTGAAGAACTCGATGCCGTCGAGCGTGTTGATGCCCTTGAAGTCGACCTTGATCATCGTCGCGGCCTGCAGCTCCGTCATGCTCAGCACGCCGTCCTGGTCGGTGTCGAAGTGCGTGCTCACATACTGGCGGAACACCGGGTCGGGGAAGTTCACATCGTTCACGTAGGGCACGCTGGGTGCCGTGCCGGCATAGGGCACGCTGCCGCCCGAGCTGCTGCCCGTCATCACCGTCCAGCCCTTCGTGGCGGCCATCTGCACCTGCATGCTGCTCACCACGTTCTGCTCATCCTCGCTGTCGGGGTTGATGGCGTAGAGCATGCCGCCCGTCGTCACCGGCAGGCTGTTGATCAGGTTCTCCATCTCAGCCTCGCTGATCTGATTCTGGTAGCAATCCACGCGCTTCAGCTTCGTGTTCTTCGAGAGGTCCATCTTCGTCACACGGTTGCCGGCGAAGGTCAGCGTCTCCAGCTTCGTGTTCTTCGACAAGTCGAGCTCTTTGATTTTGTTCCAGTTCAGGTACAATGTCTTCAGTTCGGTGAAATACTTCAGCCCGTGCATATAGTAGAGCAGGTCATTTCCATAAAAATTGAACTCCGTGACGACCGCTGCCTCGCCCACGCTCAGTTTCTCGTCGTGGTTCTTGTCGATGTTGTTCAGGATGTAATTGCGGAAGGGCGTGTCGGGGAAGTTCGTATTGTTGATCTCGGCCAGGATGGTCGGCGAGGCGCCGGCGTAGTTGTTGAACGTCGCGGAGGCGCCGCCGCTGCGGGCATACACCTGCCAGTTCTTGCCTGTGGCCACAGCCACCTGCTCGCTGCTCATCACGTTCTGCTCGCCCGTATAGTTCAGCGTCACGGCCCGCATAGTGCCCTTTCCCGAGGTTATCTTCGGCAGGGCATCCACGATGCTCTGCATCGCCGTCTCGCTCAGGCGGTTGTCGTAGCAGTAGAGCTCATGCAGCTTCGTGTTGGCCGTCAGGTCGAGGGCCGACAGCTTGTTGCCGTAGCAGTAGAGATACTCCAGGAGGGTGTTATTCGACAGGTTGAGCGAGTACAGCCCGCAATCGCTGCAGCCCAGCGTCTTCAGCTTCGTCAGCTTCGTCACGTCAAGGCTCGTCAGGCTGTTGTTATCGCATTGCAGCACGGTCAGCTTCGTCAGCTTCGACACGTCCAGCCGCGTCAGATTGTTGTAGCTGCACTTGAGCTTCGTCAGGTTCGTAAACAGCTCCACGCCCTTCAGGTCGCTGATGCCGGCATTGTTGTTCAGCACCATCTGCGTCACGGCGGCCACCTCGGCGGTGCTCAGCTTCCCGTTGCTGTTGCTGTCGTAGCTCTTCACCCACTCGCGGAAGACGGGGTCGGGGAAGTTCGTCGAGTTGATGGCATAGCCCGTCGGCGTAGTGCCGGCGTAGGTCTGCTGGTTGTTCTGGTTGTACACCGTCCAGCCCTTCTCACGGGCCTTCGCCACCTGCTCGGTGGTGATGACGTTCTGCTCCGACGCGTATGCGGTATTGATGGCGTAGAGCTTGCCGCCGCTCACCGTTGGCAGACAGCGCACCAGCTCCTCCATCTCGTCCTCGCCTAAGCGGTTCTGATAGCAGTCGATGCGCGTCAGCGACGTCAGGTGCTCGATGCCCTTCAGCGTAGTGGCGTTCTTGTTGACCATATCCAGATAGGTGATATAGCTCACCTCGCCGGCCGAGAGCAGACCGTTCTGGTTCACGTCGTACTGCGACTTGAGCTTCTGCAGTAGCGTCGCATCGGGGAAGTTCTCGGCGGTCAGGGCCACACCCGTCGCATTGCAGCCGGCGTAGTTCGAGCCGTCGCTGGTCTTCACCGTCCAGCCCTTCTGGGCAGCGGCAGCCACCTGCGCCGTCGTCACGATGTTCTTCTCCGTGCTGTTGTTCGGCTCGAAGGCTATCAGCTGGCCGCCAGTCACCGTAGGCAGGCTCGCAATCAGAGCGTCCATCTCGTCCTCGCCAATCTGGTTCTGGTAGCAGATGAGCTTCTTCAGCTTCGTCAGGTGCGACAGGTACTTTATTTCGTGGATTCTGTTCGCCGACACGTTCAGCTCGGTCAGCTCGGTGAAGTACTCCACGCCCGTCATATCGGCGATGCCGCTGCCGTGAACGTCCATCGTTTTCACCTTGGCAATCTCCTTACGTCCCAGCACCTCGTCCTTGCCGTAGTCCTCATAGGAAAGCGCAGAGCGGAAATTTATATCGGGGAAAGTAGTGGCGTTCATGTCGATGTAGGTGTCGGTGGGGGTGGTGCCTTCGTAGTAAAACCAGTCAATTCCTCCTGAATTAGCCCAATCCAACTTATAAACATCCCATCCTTTTTGCTTTGCAAGATTCACCTGATCGGTATTGATGACGTTATGATCATTCTTCGTCTCGATGCGTACTCTGAATTCACAATCATTTGCTACACTTGGCAACGAAACCACCACTTTTTGCATAGCAGCCTCACTAATTTGGCAACCGTAGCACTTCACGTATGTCAAGGCCTTGTTGTTGTAAAAAGCCAGCGAAGTGATGGGGTTGTTACAGCAAATTAGAGTCTCCAGCTTGGGGTTGTTCTCCAGGTTAAGGCTCGACAACTTGTTATCATCACACATCAAATACTCAAGTTCTGGGTTGTCTGAGAGATGCAGGTATGACAATTTGTTGCCATAACAGTTCAGATCCGTCAGGTTAGGGCAGCCAGTGACAACCAGTCTGGTGAGCTCATTACAAACACAGCCCAGACTCCTGAGATAGGGATTGTTATTAAAGATGAGTTTAGTTAGGTTGTTGAAATTACAGTTAAGTTCCTTCAGATAGTGAAAATATTCTATACCATCCAGCGAAGAGATGCCCTTACCCCCGACATCGATTTTCGTCACTTCCTCCAACTCGTCACCATCGAGTATGCCGTCGTCGTTGGTATCGAACTGCTTGACGTAGTTGCGGAAGGTTTCGTCGGGGAAATTGTCTTCGGTAATGCCCACAGGCGACAGTCCCCACACCTCCTGTGCCCTTAATTCACTGAGGGTTAGCCCCCCCCCCCCACAGGAGGAGAAATGCGGCCACAGCCGCAATAATACTTATACGTTTCATAGCTTTTTGTTTTTGGTTTTTAGGGTTTCACACACTTTTCGCCTGCAAATATAGTAATTTTTCCCGATACTTCCAAACAAAACGAGGGAAAAAGTAGGAAAGTAAGAAAGTCGACTTTCCTACTTTCTTAATATTTTCGTTCGGAAATGATAATTAATCAAGATTTAGAAAAGATGCTCTTCACCAGGTCGGGGCCGTTATGAAACAGCGGATGCTCCAGCGTCATATAACAGAGGGACTTTTGTTATACGAAATATTATTCATTTTTTCGTACTGTGAGGTTGAAATGGAATGTACTCGGTTCACCACTTTGCCTTTCCCAGTTTTTCTCTGTACAGAGCCTGGTAGCGAACTGAGTAATGCCCCCATGACGTTGATTAAGATTTTTTCCGTCACATCCGTCATC
>JAFPVW010000032.1 GCA_017395215.1 Prevotella sp.
AGGGAGGGCGGGGGGAGGGTCTTCTTTATCCGTTCTAATGCTTCTTGTATCTTCTCTTCCTTGGCACACAGCGAGATGCGGATGTAGCGTTCGCCGTTGGAGCCGAAGATGAAGCCGGGGGTGATGAAGACGCGGGCCTCGTGGAGCACGCGCTCCGTCAGGTCCTCGACGTTCTTGATGCTGTCGGATATGCGCCCCCAGAGGAACATGCCCACCTGCTGCGGGTCGTACTTGCAGCCCAGAACGTCCATGATCTGCTCGGCATACTGGCGGCGACGGGCGTAGGTATCGATGTTGAACTCACGATGCCACTCGCTGCTGTTGCGGTAGGCCTCGGCAGCGGCAAGCTGTATGCCGCGGAAGGTGCCGCTCTCGATGTTCGACTGCACTTTCAGAATCCACTGAACGAACTGGGCATTCGAGGCACAGAGGCCGACGCGCCAGCCGGGCATGTTGTGGCTCTTCGACATCGAGTTAAACTCGATGCAGCAGTCCTTGGCACCGGGCACCTGGAGGATGCTCAGGTGCTCCTCGCTGAGGATGAACGAGTAGGGATTGTCGTTGACCACGATGATGCCGTGCTCACGAGCAAAGTTCACCAAACGCTCGTAGGTCTCGCGGCGGGCGCGGCCACCTGTCGGCATGTTGGGATAGTTGGTCCACATCAGTTTCACACGCGAGAGGTCCATCCGCTCCAGTTCGTCGAAGTCGGGCTGCCAGCCGTTGTCCTCACAGAGGTTGTAGTTCACAATCTTCGCACCGAGAATCTTCGAGAGCGACGTGTAAGTGGGATAGCCGGGATTGGGCACCAGCACCTCGTCGCCGGGATTGACGAAGGCCAGCGTGACGTGGAGGATGCCCTCCTTCGAGCCAATGAGCGGCAGGACCTCGGTCTTAGGGTCGAGGTCGACGTCGTACCAGCGCTTGTAGAATCCGGCCATCGCCTCGCGCAGCTCGGGCGTACCCATCGTGGGCTGGTAGCCGTGAGCTGTTGGGTCGTGGGCCACCTCGCAGAGCTTTTCTATCGTCTGCGGCGAGGGCGGCATGTCGGGACTGCCAATGGCCAGGCTGATAATGTCCTTGCCCTCGGCATTGAGCTGTGCCACTTCCTTCAGCTTTCGGCTGAAATAATATTCGCTGACGAGCGACAATCGCTCAGCGGGTTCAATTGGTCTGTTTGCCATCTTTGTATTCTCCTAATATCTTTAAGTCCTTGGTCAGTGGAATAATAGCGTCTATCGACTGGCGGTAGCGCGTCAGGTCGTCGTACATCACGTCGACATAGAACAGATACTCCCACTCGCGGCCGATGATGGGCAGCGACTGTATCTTCGTCAGGTTGATGTGGTAGAACGACAGGATTGCCAGCACATGTGCCAGCGAGCCCTGCTCGTGGGGCAGCGAGAAGACGATGCTCGACTTGTTGGCCTCGGTCAGCGGGCGCAGCATGTCGGCCTTGTTGGGGTTTGAGACCACGAGGAAGCGGGTGAAGTTGTGCTTGTTGTCCTCGATGTGGTCCTCAAGCACCTTCAGTCCGTAGAGCCGTGCGGCCTCTGCATGGCAAATAGCTGCCCAGCCCCGGTGCCCGCCTTCAGCTATCATCTTCGCCGAACCGGCCGTATCCTCGGCTTCGACATTCTTCAGCTGCGGGTGCTGGGCCAGAAACTGGCGGCACTGCATCAGAGCCACTGGATGGGAGTGTACCTCCTGAATGGTGCTCCAGTCGTCGTCGGGCAAGCAGCAGATGCAGTGGGTAATGTGCAGCTTGTGTTCGCCGACAATGGTCGTGCCCGAGTCGCGCAGCAGTTCGTAGTTATGCAGCAGGCTGCCGGCAATGGTGTTCTCGATGGCCAGCATGCCGATGGCCGTCGGGTCCTGCTTCATGGAAGCAAATACCTGCTCGAACGTTGAGCAGCAGATGAGCTGTATCTGCTCGCCCTCGTAGTAGAGGTGTGCTGCAATGTCGTGAAACGACCCGATGAGTCCTTGTATGGCTATTCTCTTCATCTCGTTGTTGTATTAAAAATCCCGCTTTCACTGGTATGTGAAGCGGGACTTTGTATTGTTTTCATTCGTTGAAACCTATACGCGACTTACCGCTTCACAAGTACTTGCAAAGTAAAAGTAATAGCCGTAAAAGTATGCGTTGTGATTCAACATTTGTCTTCTCTCTTTTAGTTTCGGGTGCAAAAGTAACACTTTTCCGCGAATCCCACAAATATTTTGCAAGAAATTTTCGTTTTTCGCTTACATTTACGCGAACTCAACGAGTATGCGGAACACGCGGCCCGGATTCTCGCTCCACCAGCGCATGGTGTCGAGGGCCTCCTCGGGCTTGACGACGCGGGTAATCAGGTCGTCGACGGGACAAGTGCCAAGCTCCAGATAGCGGATAACGGCCCGGAAGTCTGAGGGCATGGCATTGCGCGAACCGCGGATGTCGAGCTCCTTCTGCACGAAATACTTCGTCTGCAGCGACACCTCTGACTTCGCATAACCGATGCAGGCCACACGACCGGTGAAGGCCACCTCGTTGACAGCCATCTGATAGGTAGGCACACTACCCACGGCCTCGATGACCACGTCGGGACCGAAGCCGCCGGTTATCTCCTGCAGCCGCTGGTGAACATCCTCGGTCTTCGTGTTGACGGCATAGGCAGCGCCCATCTTCTTGGCCAGGGCCAGCTTCTCGTCGTCGATGTCGGCGGCAATGACGGTGGCACCGCGCAGGGCGGAGCGTACGATGGCACCCATGCCCACCATGCCGCAGCCGATGACCATCACCACGTCGATGTCGGTCACCTGCGCACGGCTGACGGCGTGGAAGCCCACGCTCATCGGCTCGACGAGGGCCGTCACTTTCGGCGTGAGACTGCCGGCCGGAATGATTTTCTCCCAGGGCAGCACGATGTACTCCTTCATGGCACCGTTGCGCTGTACGCCGAGCGTCTCGTTGTGCTCACAGGCATTGACGCGCTGGTTGCGGCACGAGGCGCACTTGCCGCAGTTGGTATAGGGATTGCAGGTGACCACCATTCCCGGCTTCAGGTTCTCGGGCACACCGGCGCCCACCGACTCGATGACGGCACCCACCTCATGGCCGGGGATGACGGGATTCAGGGCCATCGTGTTGCGGCCCATAAAGGTGTTGATGTCCGAGCCGCAGAAGCCTACGTATTGGAGCTTCAGCAGCACTTCGCCCTGACCGGGAGCCTGGGGCATATCCATTTCAATGACATTCAGTTCTTGGTTGTGTGTAATCTGTATTGCTTTCATTCTGACATATTTTTTATATAAGGTAGTTCTGGAAGATTCTTGAAACCGTAGAAGCGCTGGGCATTGCCGCCAAGGAACTGCGCCTTCTCATCGGCAGTCAGTTCCGCAGACTTCTCGACGAAGTCGTAGGACATACGGTAGGTGATGGCGGTGATGGTGCGCGGATAGTCCGAGCCCCACATCAGACGGTCCATGCCCACCCACTCGGCAGCCTCGCGTATACGGCGGATAGCCGTGGGGAACGGATAGAACTCTGGGTTATAAAGCCAGGTAATGCCGCCCGACTCTATCATCACGTTCTCACCTTTACGAGCCAAAAGCACCTGACTGCGGAACGAGGCTGTCGTCGGCATACCGAAGTGGCCGATGGCCACGCGCAGCCGTGGGCACTCCTCGATGACCTCGCCCATCTGGGCTATCTGCGCTTCGTCGTCGCCCAAGCACATCGAGAGCACCATGTCGTGCTGCTCCATCAGCTTGAACACGGGCATCAGCGTCTGCAACGGCTCGTGCATACGATGACCGGGGAAGGCGATGCCGCGCAGACCAGCGTCGATGACTGCCTGCGCCTCGGCGACATTCCACGCCATGCCCATACACAAAAAGCGGTCGGGGTATTGCCGCTGCACTTCGGCCAAGTACTCGTTCTGACAACCGTCAATCACTTCCTGAACGACAACGGCTGCCGCCACCTGGGCGTAGTTCATGTTCGACAGGAACACCTCGGCAGTGTTCCGGCCGTCAATCATAAATGGCGGCAGCATCTGCACCTCTTCGTCCATGAAGATGCTGCGGCCGTTCTTTAGCGAAAGTATCCGCTTCCCGTCAACCGTCGTGTCCTGGTGCAGCCACAGGTGGCTGTGTGCGTCGATTATGAGTTTGCCCATGTCACACGCTGCTGATTACCGATAATCTCCTTGACTTCGGCCACCAGGGTCCAGTCCGGCTCCTCGCTGGCCCACGCAATGTTGCGGCGCACGTTGTCGGGATTGGCCGACGAGAAGAGCGTCGAGGCAATGCGCGGATTGCTCACCGAATACTGTACGGCAAGCTGCTCTATCGGGTAGCCCTTCTCGCTGCATAAGGCGGCAGCCCGCTGACAGGCCTCCACCAACGGCTTCGGAGCCGGATGCCAGGCTGGCACGCCGCGCTGACTGAGCAGGCCCATCGACAGCGGCGAGGCGTTGACCACGCCAATGCCGTTTGCCTCGAAGAAGTCCAGATAGTCAGTCAGGGCATCGTCGTTCAGCGTATAGTGGCAGAAGTTCAGGACGCTCTCCACGACGCCCTTTTCTGAATGCTCAATCACCCACTTCAGGTTCTCAAGCTGCAGGTCGGTGATGCCCACATGGCCCACCACGCCCTTATCGCGCAGCTCAACCAGTGCGGGCAGCGTTTCGTCGACCACCTTTTGGAGTCCGCCGGGCAGGGCAGCCTGAAACTCAATGTCGTGGACGTTGATCAGGTCGATAAAGTCGATGCCCAATCGCTCCATACTCTCATAGACGCTGTCGGTGACGCGCTTGGCCGAGTAGTCCCACGTGTTGACGCCGTCCTTGCCGTAGCGGCCCACCTTCGTGCTTAGGTAGTACTTGTCGCGCGGGATGTTCTTCAACGCCTTGCCCAATACTGTCTCGGCCTTATAGTGGCCGTAGTAGGGACTGACGTCGATAAAGTTAATACCGCCCTCGATGGCCGCCTCCACGGCCTCGAAACTTTCTTTCTCATTGGTTTCCCGGAACACGCTGCCTAACGACGAGGCACCGAAGCTCAGGTGGGAAATTTTCATTCCCGTCTTTCCAAGTTCTGTGTAACGCAACATTATATTTACGATTTACTATTTACGATTCTCGATTCTCACATACGAGCGGTAGCCATAGGCAATGATAAGGAGGAAGCAGACCAGCGGCAGCACGAACGACACGTTGACGGCGGGGTGGCCCATGATGGTGTGCTGGTCGATGATCAGGCCCTGCAACGGTGGCATCAGCGCGCCGCCGACGATGGCCATCACGAGGAAGGCTGCACCGAGGGTGGTGTCCTGAGAGTCGACGTCCTCAAGGGCAATACCGTAGATGGTGGGGAACATCAGCGACATGAAGAAGCTGATGCCTACCAGACAGTAAAGTCCGAACATGCCCACGAAGCAGATGGCGCCCAACGAGCAGACGGCGGCGCCGCAGCCGAAAATGGCCAGCAGGCGGCGCGAGTTGACGTACTTCATCAGGAACGTCGAGATGAAGCGACTGCAGAGGAAGAGCGACATGGCCACGATGTTATACATCTGGGCTGTGGCCTTGTTGATGCCTAAGTTGTCGGCATACTGGATGATGAACGTCCAGGTCATAATCTGTGCGGCCACGTAGAACATCTGTGCAAGCACGCCCTCGCGGTAGATAGTGTTGTGCCACAGGTTGCTCAGCGTCTGACTGGTGGTGTGCGTGTGGCCCTGGGCCTTCTGCTCCTCGCTCTGCGTCTTGGGCATCTTGGTCAGGGCAATGATGATGAACACGGCCACGACAACCAGTCCGATGGCCACGTAGGGATTGCGGATGACGGCCAGGTCGTGAACGCGGATGTCGGCCTTCTCAGCCTCCGAGAGTGCTCCGAAGATAATCTGTCCGGCAGCGTCGCGGCGGTCGCTGATGAGCTGCGGCAGCACGATGAGCGAAGCCACGCTCATGCCACAGAGCGAACCCATCGGGTTGAAGGCCTGCGCCAGGTTCAGGCGCCGCGTACTGGTCTCCTTGGCTCCCAGCGACAGGATGAAGGGATTGGCCGTGGTCTCGAGGAAGGCCAGTCCGAACGTCAGGATGTAGAGCGACACGCAGAAGAACGCGAAGCTCTCGTTTGCGGCAGCGGGGATAAACAGGAAGGCGCCGACGGCGTAGAGTCCCAGTCCCAACAGGATGCCGCTCTTATAGCTGTAGCGGCGTATGAACAGGGCAGCAGGTATGGCCATCGTGGCATAGCCGCCGTAGAAGGCGAACTGCACCATCGATGCCTTGGCGGCCGTCAGCTCCATCAGTGTCTGGAAGGCGGCCACCATCGGGTTGGTGATGTCGTTGGCAAAGCCCCACAGGGCAAACAGCGACGTGACGAGAACGAACGTCAACAGGTACTTCTTCTCAATGAGTTTTGCTTTCATCGTTTTATGGTTTTGTTTGGTTTATGGATAACTCTACTTTGGAAAGGTTGCTGTATGGTATGAAGTTTAGAATCTTGTGTCACCTGATTCTTTTTGCAAGTGCAGATGGTTCGCGTCTTGTGTCCCAGATATCGGCAACGTGTACTGTGTCGGAGCTCTTAGAGTAATAGTATATCAGTTTTAATCGACCAACAATGTGGCGAGCACGGTATAACTTCTTCCTGTCTTTCAGCAGGGGCTCTGGGAAACCCGCCTCCGGAAACTTCATGAGGTCATCGTTAATAAGTGCAACTTTGGTCGTGAACTTATTGGCCGTTGTCTCTCCGAATTCAAGGAATCCCTTGACGAGATATCTGTAGAGTTCATTCTCTGCCCGCTTCTGCCATTTCACTTGAGCCATAGCAGCTGTTGCTTAAATCCTGCCATCATTTCTTCGAAAGTCTTCCCCTCGCCTCGGTCCATCTCTTCCTCTGCCTCGTCAATCCGGGCATTGAGTTCATCTATAGTATAAGGCTGACAGTCGTCATTGAGTTCACCAAAAACTCCGACATCAAGTTCATCGGTAGCATAAATGTATCGGATCAGGCAAGCCTTGTCGTTATGGCTAAGGTCACGAACCTGACTGAGAAGTCCACTGCCCCGCAGACTTTCGCTCATGCCTGATGTAAGAGACGACGCAGGCTCACAAACGGCATCATTATGTAAATTGTCTTCCATTCTTTCTGCTGTAGTGCTGCAAAATTAGTTGTTTTTTCTTAAATGCCAAAACTTTTCACCGTTTTTTTTGTTTTGCAGGCCTTTTATTCCCCCTGCCAAACAATAAACATTGTCTGTATAAAGACTTTTTTGATGAATTGCTTTGAATATACAGAAAAATGAGTAACTTTGCAGCGTATTATGAATAAGAGAACATTTCTAATCTTTGCCCTTGGCTGCACCATAGCTGCCGCCACGGCACAACAGAATTACAGGATTCCGGTCAGCGAAGCCGACGAGCAGATGCAGACGGGACGATACGAACCGACATGGGCGTCGCTCGAGACTCACCAGACGCCGGAGTGGTTCCGCGATGCGAAGTTCGGCATCTGGGCCCACTGGGGGCCGCAGTGTGTCGAAGGCTCGGGCGACTGGATGGCCCGCTCCTTGTATATGGAGGGCACCAACGAGTATAAGTACCACGTCAAGAACTACGGCCACCCCTCCGAGTTCGGATTCAAGGACGTGCTGCCGCTGTTCAAGGCCGAGAAATGGGACCCGGAGAAGCTCGTCGAGCGCTACAAGCGTTGCGGTGCAAAGTACTTCTTCGTGCTCGGCAACCACCACGACAACTACGACCTATGGGACTCGAAGTACCAGCCGTGGAACTCGAAGAACATCGGTCCGAAGCGTGACATCCTCGACGAGTGGGCTCGTGCCGCCAAGAAGGCGGGACTGCCGTTGGGCATCTCGTTTCACGCCGATCACGCCTGGACGTGGTATGAGCCGTCGCAGCGCTACGACCTGCAGGGCGAGAAGGCCGGCGTCTACTACGACGGCAACCTGACCAAGGAGGACGGCAAGGGCAAGTGGTGGGAAGGCTACGACCCGCAGCAGCTCTACCAGCAGCGCCACCCCATGAGCAAGGGTTCGTGGGATAACGGCGCCATACACGGCCAGTGGGACTGGAGCCACGGGGCCTGTCCGCCGTCGCAGGAGTTCGTCGACAATTTCTACAACCGCACGCTCGACGCCATCAACCGCTACCAGCCCGACCTCATCTACTTCGACGTCACCGTGCTGCCTTTCTACCCGCTGAGCGATTGCGGCCTCAAGATTGCCACACATCTTTATAATAAGAACCCCCGAAGCGTCGTCTTCGGCAAGATTCTGAACGACGACCAGCGCCGCGCCCTGACCTGGGACGTGGAGCGAGGCGCCCCCAACGAGATTATCGACGAGCCGTGGCAGACGTGCAACTGCATTGGTGGCTGGCACTACACCACGAGCATCTACGAGCAGAACCGCTACAAGACGGCCGAGGCAGTGGTCAGACAGCTGGTCGACATTGTCTCGAAGAACGGCAACCTGCTGCTTAGCATCCCCCTGCGCGCCGACGGTACCTACGATGACAAGGAGGCCCAGTTCCTCGACGAACTCGAAGCATGGATGTCAGTCAACGGCGAGAGCATCTTCGGCACACGGCCCTGGGTGAAGTTCGGCGAGGGTCCCGTGGCCGAGAAGGACATCAAGATCAACAACCAGGGCTTCAACGACGGCCAGTTTGCCAATATGGACTACCGCGACATCCGCTTCAACCAGACCAAGAAGTACCTCTACGCCACCGCCATGAGCTGGCCTCAGGACGGCCGCCTCATCATCAGGTCGCTGGCTAAGAAAGCCTCCCCTACGGGGGGAGGTTGGGAGGGGGCTCCCATTAGCAGCGTCACCCTGCTTGGCTACGGTAAGCTGAAAGCCCGCCAGACCGTGCAAGGCCTGGAGGTCCAGCTGCCCAAGCCCTGCAACAAGATCGCCCCCGTACTGAGAATCAACAAATAAATCGAAAATAGAAAATCGTAAATCGAAAATCGTAAATCGTAAATAATCATGGGAATCATCATTGGAATTGACGTGGGCATATCCACCACTAAGATTGTGGGACTGAAGGACGGACGGGTCACTTCCCCCACACGCATCACCGCCGCCGACCCCATCACATCGCTCTACGGCGCATTCGGCAAGTACTTGCACGACAACGACATACAGCTGCAGGACGTCGAGCAGGTGATGCTCACGGGTGTAGGCTCGGCCTACATCAAGGGCGACCTCTACGGACTGCCGACACGCAAGGTGGAGGAGTTCGAGGCCGACGGCCTCGGCGCACGCTATGAGTCGAAGCTCGACCACACCATCGTCGTCTCAATGGGCACGGGCACCAGCTTCGTGCAGTGCGACGGCGACGTGATGCGCCACATCGGCGGCATCGGCATCGGCGGCGGCACACTGGCAGGACTCGCGCGCCTCCTGCTCAACACCAGCGACATCAAGGCCGTCTCGGCAATGGCCATGCAGGGCGACATCAGCCACATGAACCTCCGCATCGGCGACATCTCCGCCGAACCGCTGCCCGGACTGCCTATGGAGGCCACCGCCAGCATCCTGGCCAAGGCTCAGAGCGACGCCTCGAAGGAGGACATCGCCCTCGGCATTATCTCGATGGTGCTCCAGACCATTGGTTCGGCAGCCTGGCTGTCGAGCCGCGGCTCCGGCATACGCGACTTCGTCCTCATCGGCAACCTCACGCTCCTGCCACAGTGCAAGGAGGTCTTCCCGCCGTTAGAGAAGCTCTACAACATCCACTACCACATACCGAAGTACTCTCAATACTGCACCGCCATCGGTGCCGCACTGAGCTACAAGAAATAAGTTCACCTCACGCCCTCGTTCAGGTTTCGCTCTAAGAAGAAGCGGCGCGTACGCAGGAAGAACAGGGCGACACCCGTGGCGTTCACGGCTGCCACCGTCCAGAAGGCGGCTGAATAGCCCGCCAGCTCGCTGATGACGCCGCCCACGAGGATGCCGAGTCCCATGCCCACGTCCCACGACACGAGGATGGTCGAGTTAGCCGTGCCACGCTGACTGTTAGGCGCCACGCTGATGGTCATGTTCTGGAATGCCGGCCACATATGTCCGTTGCCCAGCCCGATCAGCAGTGCCGATGCGTAGTAGCCCACCATATTCGGCACCAATATAAATAAGGTATAGCCGACGAGCGAGATGACCATGCCCTCCCCGGCGTTGTGCGTCACCCTACCCTGCCTGAGCGCCCGTCCCCCCTGCAGCCGCGACAGAATCAGACCCACCGAGCAGAGCATGAAGTAAGTCCCCGTACCGCCCGTGATGCCCATCACCTCCTTGCCGTAAATGGCCAGATAGTTCGACAGCACACCGAAGCAGAACCCGAACGCCACCATGTTAACACCCAGCAGCCAGCCGCGGACGAGGAAGAAGCGGTCAAGGCTGATGGTGGAGGGTCGAAGCTTCTGCGCAGCAACTCCCCCTCTTCGGGAGGGGGATGGGGGGAGGCTCCCATCCACTGCCATCCCCACAACAGCCACGAAGAAGGCTATCCAGAACAACAGCTCAAAACTCTGCGTGTACTTATAGACAAAGATGCCCACCGTCGGAGCAATGGCCATCGCCAGGTTGTTCGACAGACCGTAGTAGCCTATCCCCTCGGTGCGCCGGCTCGACGGCAGCACGTCGATGGCTACCGTCGAGTTAGCCACCGTCAGCGCACCGAACGGCCCCCCGTGCAGCGTCCTCACAATAGTAAACAGCAGCAGCGACGAAGCCGCCAGATAGCCCGCGAAGAAGATCGTGAACGCCACGAAGCTCACCATCAGCACCGTCTTCCGCGGAAACGAGTCAACCAGAAACCCGCTGAACGGTCTCATCACCAGTGCCGTCACCGTATACCCCGACAGCACCAGCCCGATTACGTCCTTCGTCGCACCGAAGTGCTCGCTCAGATAGAGCGGCAGCAGCGGCGTCAGTACGTAGAAGGCGAAAAACAGCGAGAAATTCGCCACCATCACCTTACAGTAGTTCCTGTTCCACAGTCTCTCCATACTCAAGGCAGCGGCCTTTCTGCCCTTCTCCCCTCCCATCGTAGGGGAGGGGTCGGGGGTGGGGTCAGTATTGTTATTATTCATGTTTGCTTACGTCTATTCGAAAAATGTGCTGCAAAGGTACGAAATAATTCCCCCATTTACCCATTTTCCCCTGTAATTATTTGCACAGTTCGAAAATAATGCCTAACTTTGCAAGTGATATACTAACCACCACCCAAGATGAGGAACCCGAAAACTATCATATTACTGCTTGTCACCCTGCTGTACGCAACTGCAATGTCAGCACAGCGCGAGCGCAACTACATCTACCTCGTTGACTGCACAAAGTCGATGACGGGCTTTGGCTGTTCGCCCGACATCTGGCAACCCACAAAAGACTACCTCCACAATGAACTCACGAAGCACGGACCAGGCACGACACTCCACATTGTCCCTTTCCAGGGCAAAGTACACCCCGCCATAAACTTCAATGCCGGGAACCTCAAGTGGGCCGACATCGAGAAGAGTATCGACAGCTATGTGGAGATGCCCACCAACACCAACATCTGTGACGCGTGGGACGCCATCGACCATTTTATAGACCTCCACAAAGACAACTACATCATACTGCTCACCGACGGCAAGGATAACGTCCAGGGCATGGATGCCGTGGCACGCAAGCTAAGCAGCTGGTGCGGCAAGTACCCTAACACCTACGCCTTCTATGTCCAGCTGACCAAAGCCGCCGTCGACAAAAAGGTGGCTGAAGTGATAGACATCTGCGAAAACGAATTTGTCGTCGATGCCAGCAAAGGAAAAGATATTCCCGTCTTCGGCGGATTCGAAAAGGGCATCGTCATCTATGCCAACACCCTGAACCTCGACAGGCACCACCTGCTGGCCTTCTCGTCGGCTGGCGAATATGCCGCCAAGGCAACGTGTAGCGACCCTTGGTTCGACGTCGCTATCAGCGATGGCAAAATCAGCAACGGACGGTTAGAGGTGCAGATAAAAGCTCGGAAGCCCGTCTCCGACATCAACACTGAGCTCCCCCCGACCTACAGCTTTACCTTTGACGTTCAGTCCAGCGAGGTTCGCATCATTAACCCCACCGTCAAGGTCATCATGACCAACAAGCCGGAGCGCGCCTTAGAGCTTTTGTCCGAAGAGACCGACATCGGACGTGCGTCATGGTACGACAGCTTCCTGTTCTGGGGAGCCGACACGCCCGACACGCTTTACGCCGACCTCAAGGCTGTTTTTAACGACGAAGCCCGGAAGGACCGCTCCGCCATAGAACTGCAAGTCAGCGACGAAGAAGGCAACAACGACTTCGACCTGTTCTTCAACGGACAGCCCGTGAAAGACGGCCGGATCGTCATGCACAGCCAGAATCAGAGTCCAACCGTCCTCTCGCTCGTCTACCACCCGTCGGCCAACGAGGGCAAGCGCTACCTCAGCATAAAGCCCGTGGCCAAACACCAGCTCGACAACATCAACGACCAACCCGTAGAGCAGTACACCCTCACCCTGCGCTCACGCTACTCCGTCGGATGGAACCCGCTCAAGACCATATTGACTTGGACCGCCATCCTCCTCTTAGCAGTCCTCCTGCTCTGGTTCCTCATGCTCAGGCGCCTCTTCTTCCCGCCAATAACTGTGAAGACCATCCAGATCAGCGACCCATACTTTAGCAATGTCAATGTAAAAGGCAAGCGACGCGTCGTGTTCACCGACAAGAAAATGAGCCAAAGCCTCATCAGCAGACTGTTCACCGGCGAGATACTCTACAAGAAGAACGACGTTTGGACCTCACCCCTCACCCTTGAGGCCGGCTCGAAACGGAAGACACTCAGGGTGGTGCGCACGCGTGACTACACCTTCGACCCCTACACCGCCATGCTGAAGTCACCCGAAGACTACGTCGTCGAAAACGTCAACGATAAGACAAAAATCAAAATGACCATCAATTAACAGAACCAACAAAACATACCAACTATGGCAACAAAAATCAAGAGATGCCTCTACGTAGGACTTGGCGGAACCGGCATGAACGCCCTCCTACACACCAAGAAAATGTTTGTCGAGACATACGGCGAAGTACCACCCATGATAGGGTTCCTCGGCATCGACACCGACGGCGACGTCTACCAGAAAGAGCTCCCAAGCAAATACGGCCCCGTCAGCCTCGCACCCAACGAGCAGACACCCATCCTCGTCGAAGACGCACAGGCTGCCTACATCACCAGCAAGCGGCACTTCTCGTGGGTACATCCCGACAACGTCTTCGCCCTGACATCGATGACCAAGGGCGCAGGACAGATACGCAGCAACGGCCGTTTTGCCCTCATCTGCAACTTCGAGAACCTCTCTGTCAAAGTGCGCGACGCCGTCAGCCGCATCACATCGGCCAGCATCAAGACCAACCCCAAATATGACGCCGACTTCGTGGGCGACGTCGAGGTACACATGGTATTCTCCATGAGCGGCGGCACCGGTGGAGGCACCTTCCTCGACATGGCCTACGTCATCAGGCACGCCCTCGGCAAGTGCAAGCTAACGGGTTACGCCGTGCTGCCCGACGTCTTCGAGGCCATGTCGCAATACGGTATGGAGCGCGTCAAGCCCAACACCTACGGCAGCATCGTCGACCTCGACTACTTCATGCACCTCAACGGCACCGAGGGACTGCAGTTCGACTACGTAACCAGCACGCACGACGTCAAGAGCCGGCCATTCTCAGCCTTCTTCTTCATCGACAACAAGAACAAGGGCGGCGACTCCTACAGCAACATCGACCAGCTCGCCGAGATGATCTCTCTGGCACTCGTCACGTCGTCGGGCGAGCTCAGCAGCTCCGTAGACTCCGTCACCGACAACGTCGAGAAGAGCATTATGAACGGCGACGGCAAGGTGGGCGACAAACGGGCATGGGTCAGCGGCATGGGAGCCTGCCAGATACTCTTCCGCGGCAGGGACATCAGCCAGATCAATGCCCTGAAGAACGCCCAGCGCATCATACAGCGCATGCTCAACAGCTGCATCGACGCCAATATCCTCGCCAACAACTGGATCGACGCCCCCGAGGTCAACATCCGCGAGAACGGCGGTGCCGAAAACGACAACGTCATCGACTTCCTGCTGCCGAAGAACCCCAAGTTCCCCCTCGAAGACATTGACGACGACCAGACAGCCGAGAAGTCGGCCGATGCCTACATCGAGAAAGTAGGCCGCCCCAAGGACGAGGAAGTACAGGCCCGCGTGCTCGAACTGAAGAACCGCGTCAACGCCGAGCTGCACAAGCTCGTCGTCAAGGCCGTCAACCAGGAATGCGGCGTAGGACTGGCCAAGGACGTGCTCGACGCGCTCCAGAGCCAGATTGACGTGTTCCTCAGCGAGATGAACACCGAGAAGGACAACCTGACAGAGACACAGCCCCGCCTGCAGAACGCCCTGAAGGTGGCCGCTGCCGACCTGAAAGAGTACAGCCAGCGATTCTTTAAGACAAAAGGCAGACTCGCCGACCTGCGCCAGGGCGTCTGCGACGCCGCCATGGCCCTCGCCGTCAACATCCGCGAGCAGAAGCGCCGCGACGGTGCCATCACCTTCTTCAGCGCCCTGCTGCAGAACGTCACTGACGAGAAACTGAAACTGCACAACATCGAGAACAAGCTGAAGGCGGTGAACACGGCGTTCAACAACAAAATTGCAGCCCTGCAGAACAACGTCAGCCGCACCAATGCCGCCTCGTTCCAGATCGACCTGGCCAAGCAGGCCCTCAACACCGTCACCATCAACGACGACGAGATTCAGATTACCGACTTCATCAACAGCCTGCCCTACCCCGAGAAATTCTACGAGACAGACAACCGGCCGACAGAGGAGCTTGAGCAGGACCTGCTCGGTTACACCGCCACCCTGCCTACGGCCCGAAAGTGGGCTGCCACGACCATCGACGACATCATGAAACAGATGGACAAGGACAATCCCGAGGAGCTGAACCACATTCTGCGCATGGCACTGGCCAAGGCATCGCCACTGCTGAGCATCAACACACGCGGCGAGGTGGGCTACAGGGTAGCACGCTTCACCTACGTCGGCGTGCCCATGGAAAGCACACTGCTGAAAGACAACGGCCGACTCGAAAGTCTCGCCGGCGGCGACAAGATCAACTTCACACGGCTCGGCATGGATGACCGTGTCATCATCTACAACCAGGTGGGCGTGGTGCCGGCCTACTTCATCGGGGCACTCGAAACCTATCGCCAGAAGTACAGCCGCAGCACCATCTTCTCGCACTTCGACTTAAACATCTACAACAAGATGGAGAAGGACCACTTCTCGCTGATACCAGTGAAGGACGACGGGCAGAGGGACATCGAACTGTGGGTACGGGGCTTCATCTTCGGACTCATCAAGAACGAGAATGGCAAGTACTACGTCAAGAACAAAGAGACGGGCATGGCACTGCGCAACTACTGGGTCGAACTGGCCACCTACCGCAACGATGCCTTCAACGCATTCGTCAGCAACATCCACCAGCTGAGGCCGCAGTTCAAAGACTACATCGCCACTTGGCACAAGGACAACGGCCAGGACGCCATCAAGGCCCTGCGTGCCGACGTCAAGGCCAACTACCGCGAGAAATTCTCGCAGCTGAACATGGATGACGAGGAACTGTTTGCCCGTGGTAACGAGCAGATAGCCGACCTCATGGAGAAAGAGCTGCGCTTCGTCGAGACACTGGAATAACAGGCCACAGCCCCATACGTTTGCCTATGAGACACTGCGCTAACATCTTCATCGGACAGGACCTGAAGCCGCTGACAGCCCGTCTTGGCGAGTACGTGCTGAAGTATGGCGAGGCCGGAGCGCCGCTCTACTTCAGCGCCATGACGTGGACCTGCAAGGAGGGGGTGACAGAGGTCAAGAAGGCAGTCGGCGACAGCCAGTCCACAGCCGCCTTCGTGTCGACCATGCACGACCAGTATCACACGCGGTTAGACCCGGTGAAGACGCTTACCGGGCTAGACCGGCCCTTAGACATGCGCCACTTCTTTACCGACCTCCACCAAAGCACCGTCACCATTAACAACCCCGGCGACAGCAACAGCCTTCTGCTCATGCTCTATGTCCCCCTCTACGACGCGGAAGCCTGTCAGGAGGCCGTCAGGATTGTCAACGCCACAAGTGCCATACAGTCCCGCTATACCGTCGTCGTGGCGGGGCTCTGCGAGAGCCTTGGCAACATCGTCTCGCCAGAGCTGTTCCGCAATATCACTGCCGAAGAGGAAGACCGCAAGCGAGCCGTCCAGAAAGAGATGCTCAGGACGCTCGGCGAACTCAGACTGGGGCAGAACACGCTGGAGCAGATTGTCGTGATGCAGAATACCAACAGCAACGGCTTTGCACTCAATCTCGACCAGGACTCTCTGCTTCGCATCATCGGCGAACTGGCCCTCATCTGTGTCGATAAGTACAACACCGTCTTTACCCAGGCCAGCATCTTCGACAGGGAGCACATCGTAACGGCCCTTGGCCTCTCAGTGATGAATCTCGACAAGTACTACTTCGAGAACTACCTGCTGAGGCGTGCCTACCTGCGCATCATGGAGCGCGAGGACGTCACCGCCGAGGAGGTCGACCTCAACAAGGTGGCCATCATTGCCAACGCATGCCTGGCCAAACACCAGGACCTGTTCTCCGACTTCTACGCTAAGGCCGTCACCCCGCTGTGGCGGCAGGAGGTCGCCCAGGAAGACATCATCGCACAGACGGCCAAGCCGCTCGACACAAAGTTCAGCGAAGTGTTCACCGACCTGACGGCCTATATCAACGACCCGCAGTACTCGCTGCCCGAGAAGCAGGCCATCCTGGCCGTCATCCTCGGCTACGACGACGCCCTGCTGAAGGGGAACTTGTTTACCGACCAGCAACTGACGCTCGACAACCTGGACGAGGAGGTGGCCGACTACTTCACAAAGGCCAACAACGAGTGCGTCAGAATAGAGCACCATGAGGAGCCCGAGAAGGAAGACACCATCGTCTACGGACCCCTGAAAGACCAGTGCGCCGACGCTGACGGCAACGTGGAACTGCCAATAGAAAGACTACAGAAACTGCGCAACGAGATACGCCAGTCGACCAACTACATACGCGAGAAGAACAAGGAACTGGAGGAAATCGACACCATGACACAGGATGCCGAGAAAAGCATGAAGCGGCTCACCGAAGACGGCTTCGTGGTCGACGGCACCGTCTACAGGTTTGACATACACCATGAGGAGGTCAAGTTCGACGAGACCTACGAACCCGAGCCGGTGACTGAGAAGAGCATCGACCTGCGCGAATTCTTCACGAAAGTGAAAGACCAGGGCGAGGTCGGAGCCTGCACCGTCTTCGCCATTGCTTCGGTCTACGAGTATATCCTCAAGTACAACGAGCTGGGCGACTCCGACCTCTCAGAGTCGTTCGTCTACTACAACGTGCGCCACGCCAACGGGAAAGACCTTGAGGACACGGGCAGCAGTTTCCAGGATGTCATCATGAGCATTGGCCAACAGGGCATCTGCACTGAGGCACTGCACCCCTACTCACTGCCGCTCAGCCAGGAGCCAAGCACGGAGGCTTATCAAGACGCCAAGAAACGGCGCATTACCAAGGCACTCAACGTGAACGTCAGCGAACAGGACATCAAGTCGGCCATTCAGGAGGGCTACCCCGTAGCCGTGTCGCTTAAGATTTTCGACTCGTTCTATTCCACAAGGGGTTTTGTCGAACGACCGACCGCCGACCAGATGGCCGAGGCCGACTACGGCTACCACGCCATGGTCGTGGTGGGCTATACCGACGAGACCCGACACTTCGTCGTACGCAACTCCTGGGGCGAGCGCTTCGGCGACAAGGGCTATTGCTACATTCCTTATTCATACGTCTGCGACCCGGAGCTGAACCGCATGGCCTGCATCGTCAAGGAGGTGGACTGCTCTGGCGAGCCGGTCATCTCTGTCACAGGCGGCGGTGCCGGCAAGAAGAAAACGGTACAGTTCAACATGAGCGACTCCGTCATCAAGGCTCACGTCATCCGCAACCTCCTCAACGAGGAACAGCTGCACCTGCAGAACATGCAGGAGGAGGACTCCAGACTGAAGATAGCCTACGAGACCCTGATGCAGACGCTGGGCAAGCAGTCGATACGCAGCAAGATACAGGAGGAGCACCAGAAAGTGCTTAACGCCAGGTGGGCAAAGCTGAAGCAGCAGCGCGACGACATCAACGAGACTCAGCGCGGAGAGGCCCTGCGCAACTTCGACTCCGAGGCATGGAAAGTCAAACTCAAGACGATGGGATGTCTCGCCGCAATGGCACTTGTCTGGGGCTCCGTCGCTTCGTTCTACGACGACATCACCGACTGGCTCGAGAGCAGCTGGTGCTGGGGATTCGTCGGAGCCTTCACCCTCACACTCATCTTCCTGATTCTCTACTGGTGGCATACCAAGAGCCAGCGGCGCAAGATGGAACTGGAGTTCGAGGAGAAAACGGCCGAACTCTCCTCACGGATGCAGAAGCTGCAGATGCAGGCTGCCGAAGAGAAAATGAGAATGCACGTCGCCGGCATGATCATCGACAAACTCCTGACGCTCAGGGCTTCGCTCGACAAGAAGTACCAGGGCATGAAGTCCTATATAGGCAACCTCTCGCTCTGGTACAAGGAGGAGCAGAAAAAGTACGAAACCATGGAGCCACTGGTCAAAGACCCCTTCATCCCACTGCTGTCAAACAGCCAGCTTAACAGCTACTTCGAAGATAACAGGGAGGCGATTACCCAGGGAATGCTGCTCTATGAGTATTTCAACGGGTTCAGACTCGACGACGAGGCCATCATCGCCTACAAGTGCCAGCTCAAGCAGAGCATCCTTGAGCACATCAAGATGCTGCTGGATGACTTCACCGTCTTCCGCCACATTTTCGGCACGCGAGACTACCCCTTCCTTGACAAGGAGTATGCTTCCGCCAGCCACCTGCTGCCCATCCTCGACACGAAGAGCGACCCCTTCTGCCAGATCCGCCGCTCCGCAGTCACCGTGCCACAGGCACGATTTCTCTTCATCCACACCGACCCCGCCGAGGAGCAGGCCTGGAAAACGGCCTACCCGCAGTACTTCAACATGCCACCCGTCTCGGTCAACATCGCTTCGGTGTTCAAAATAGTGGGACTAAGGCTGCAGACGCTTCTTCCCGAAGAGGTCATTCTCGACTGACCCGCCGGGGGGGGGAGAAACATCCCTCCTCACTTCAGCTGCTTGCCCTTGTAATAGGCGTTGAAGGTGTCTTCGGCGTAACCGTCGCCAGTATACCTGAACGTCGAGGCAAAAGCGCCTTCCACCTTCTTGCCGTGATAGTAGGCGCTGAAAGAGTCCTTGGCGTAACCGCCCTCCAACAGCTGGAACGACGAGGCCATGCAGCCTTTCAGCTTCTCGCCGAAATAATAGACGTTGAAGGCATCCTTAGCGTAACCGCCGCCCAGGTCGACAAACGAGGTGGGCATGGCATCTATCTTCTTGTCACCATAGTAGACGTTCATCTGCGTCTTGTAATAGCCCCTGCGCGGGCCGACGGACTCGTCAACCGAACTGTGACCGGGACGGCGCCAGCTGGAATGCGCCTTCAGACGGAACGACGACGGGTCGACATTCTCGAGCACACGGCCATCCATATACACATTATAACGGTCCTTCGCATAGCCGTAGCCTAAATCGACAAAGCTGCGGGCATCGGCCTCCATCAGGACCTCACCGCCGAAATAAACGCGACTGCGCTCAACTTCATAACCCTGGGCGTGGCTCAACGCCGCCCACCCCATCATGGTCACCAATACGAGTGACTTGAGTAAAAATGCTGTCTGTCTCATAATCGTTTTCTTTTTTGAGTTATTGTTTTGATGATGCAAAGATAGGGCATTCGCTATGAACATCAAGAAGAAAAGCCCTAATCGTAGGTGGGGATTTCCCTAAAACAGTTTCCGAAAGATTTGAAGTACAAATGCGGTTCAGATTTTTACCCGGCGGGTAAAGGGGAGTTTGGTGCCGGGTAAAGGGGAGTTTGCTGGCGGGTAAAGGAGAGTTTGCTGGCGGGTAAAGGAGAGTTTGCTGGCGGGTAAATAATGATTTGAGCAGGAAAGGTAATGGGATGTCGAGAAAAAATCGTAACTTTGCAGCGAAAACTAAAAGAAAGCGTATGAAAGTAGTCTACGAGGACAACCACATCATCATCGTCGCGAAGGAGAGCGGCGAGATTGTGCAGGGCGATAAGACAGGCGACACGCCGCTGTCAGACCTGGTGAAGCAGTATATCAAGGAGAAGTACCAGAAGCCGGGCGAGGTGTTCCTCGGCGTCTGCCACCGTCTGGACCGTCCCGTCGCAGGACTGGTGGTCTTCGCACGCACCTCCAAGGCGCTCGCCCGACTCAACAAGATGTTTGCCGAGGGCGACGTCCATAAAACCTACTGGGCAATAACACCCACCCCCTCACCCGTAACAAGGGGAGAAACTGCACAAGCCCCCCCCTCTTCGGGAAAGCCTGCCGGTAGGCGCCCCCCCTCTTCGGGAGGGGGTTGGGGGGAGGCTACCCACTGGCTCGTGCGCAACGAGAAGCAGAACAAATCGTATGCCTACGACCGCGAAGTGCCGCACTCGAAGAAGGCACAGCTGCGCTACCGCGTCATCGGGCAGGGCGAACGCTACCAGCTCCTCGAAGTGGAGCTGCTCACAGGCCGGCACCATCAGATCCGGTGCCAGCTGGCAAAGGTGGGCTTGCCCATCCGTGGCGACCTCAAATACGGAGCGCCGCGCTCCAACCCCGACGGGTCCATCTCCCTGCTCTCGCGGCGCGTGGAGTTCATACACCCCGTCTCACGACAGCTCATCGTCGTAGAAGCACCAGTGCCCGACGACACGCTCTGGCAGGCGCTCAAGCCCGCCCCTTAGCCTATCACCCTTCACCCTTCACCTTTCACCCTTCACCCTTCACCTTTCACCCTTCACCCATTCATTGAACGCCTCACCGTCTTTGAAGATAATGCCGAAATAGAAATCTTCGTCCTCAGACGGCTCGTAGCTGAACGTCGCGTGCTTATGGAAGGTCTTTTCGCGGAAATGGTTGTCGTTGCCTATTCGTTGTCCGTCGTATTGGAAGGAGTAGGCTGAGACGTTGAGCTTGTAAGACTTCCAGAGAGGCCTTAATCCGTTGCTCATGCCGCTGCTGCTGAAGTCGTAGTACGCACCCGTCTCGTCATCCCCTGGGTTCAGGAAACCATGACAAGGGGAGAAGGTGTCGTCGGGGCTGAAGACGACAGAGCCCCTCTTTGTCGCATAGTTGTCAGCGTCTTCCTTCCACTCGCTCTGCTCGCTAAACGTGACGTTAGCAACGGTGTAGCGACCGGGGGTCAGCTTGATGATGTCGAATGAGACGTCGTGACGGCTTACCCATGCGGGCTCCGGGCACCCGTCGCACCAGGCCGTGCTGACGTACTGGTAGTACTGCTTGGGACCGCCCTGGCAGCTGACGTGGATCGTGTTGTCGTCGACAATGGTTGCCGATACTTCGAACAGGTTGCTGTTGATGTCATCTTCCGTAACTGTGAGCGAGGTGAAGTCGCCTTCGGTGGCGTAGAATGTATTGTTGCCCATGTAGTCTTGTCCGTAGTCGTAGTCGTCCTCGTCTTTCGTTACGTTAGCATTGTAGTTGAACTTAGGCCGTATTGAGAGGTACTGCAGGCTGATCTCCTCGCCGGGCTGAGGGCCTACGGGGGCGTTGCCGTCCTGGCTGATCTCGATGAGCGCCGAGCCCGTGATGCCGTACTTGGTCTTGCCCTCAAGGATGATGTGGCTGGTGTACGCCTCGCCGCTGTTCGGGCTGACGGTGATGGTGAGCTTGTTGTCAGTGAGCGTGGCTGTGATACCGTCGGAGGTCGCCCCGATGGCGATACTCTCGACGTTGGTGCTGTCGATGGTGACAACCTGGGTGCCGCCCTGCCTGCCGAAGCTCAGCTTGTCAGGATGAAGCGCGATGTAGCCCGACTGCTGCACGACGACGACGCTGTCGGTGGCAATGGTGTCGCCCTTGTGCGAGAGTCCCGTCAGCCTGATCACCCCGCGACGCTCGGTCATGCCTTTGGGCAGGCCCTCCCAGTGGACTGACAGCTCGTTCCTGTCCGCGAACCAGTACGCCGTCAGCCACTTGGCCTCGCTCTTCTCGTTGACGATGCTCATGTTGGGCGTGACGGTGACCTCCTCGCTGCCCCCCAGCTCAAGATCTGTCGTGAGGGTGATCATCCGCTTGCTGACGTCGATGCGGGCGGGGTCGAGGGTCACGGTGGTGCTCCTGTCGACCAGCAGACGCTTCGGCGTGTTGAAGTCGCCGAAGATCTCAACCATCGGGTAGACCGTGTAGGTGACAGGCCGACCCGGCAGGGGGTCGATGTTGGTCATGATATAGTCGTAGGTGGGCTGCTTGCCCTTCTCGCGGAACCAGTAGTGATACTTCAGCGAGTCGGCGACGAGGTTCTTCTGCTGGTCGAAGACGGCGAACCCCACTTCGGCACCGAGGAACATGTCGCGGCTGATCGGGGCCTTGGCAAGCCAGCGCCAGGGGCGTAGCGGCGGCGTCGGGTCCTGGATGACGCTGATGCCCGTGATGCGAGGCACAAGGGCCAGGGGCGTCGACTTCAGCGTGGCGTCGGGGGTAATGCCTGCCGACCAGTTGCCGACCTTGGCCTGTGAGACAAACTTCAGATAGCCGGCAAGCGCGACTTGGCTCTCGGCGTCGAACTTCTTGTAGATGGGCTGCGAGTCGATGAGCTTGTAGTCACCAAGGACCGACCAGAAGGGAACGTTGGCCTCAAGCCGCACACCGGCCTCGACGCCTACCTCGGCTCCGAAGCCCAGCGTGTCGGTCTTGGCCGTGAAGGCCTTCACGGTCTTCTGTATGAATTTGGGCGTCTTCTCCAAAGGTATGGCAAACGTGGCTTCAACCTTCGCAAAGGCGCCGAAACCTACTGACATCTGACCGGGGCCGGTCACGGAATACTCGGTGGTGTCCCTGAGCAGCTTGGTGGTGTATTTGTTATGGGGCGTAAAGCCTGCAGGGTTATGCGACATCTCGACCAGGTCGTCGATGTCGATATTCAAGCGGTTCCACGTCCACGTGCTCTGCTTGCGGGTGGTGGCCAGTTCGAAACCTGCTACGGAGCCCTCGAGGAAGAGACCCATACCGGCCTCCACCTCGATATATTCGCCGATGGTCTTCTTGAAGGAGGGACCGAAGGGCACCTCCATGCGGGCGTTGAGAGCGCCTGAGAGCGATGTCTTGATCTCGGAGTTGAGCATCAAGTAGGTGTCCTGGGTGTAATTGAAACCACACGATAGCACGTCGAGGAAGAGGAATGCACGAACGGCCAGCCTGGGCTCGATGCTGGCTGACAGCGCCCCGGTGACGTCGCCGCTGATCTGGATAGGCAGACCGTCGGGCAGAAAACCGCGCGAGTGGTTCAGACTCCACGTACCGGTAAGGGTGGGCAGCGTGAGCGTATCCTCGGGGGTCAGCTGGCCGTCGTAGCCGTCGAGAATGCCGAGCCGGCGGCCGTCGTGGCGTCGGCGTGAGGCAATGCCGCCGTCACTGCGGGGTGTGGCGGCAGCCGCCTTGGCGACAAGCCGGTCGTAGACGTCGGTTATCTGCAGCGGGCCGGTCATCACGGTGATGCCGTCGGCAGCGGTGGTAACAGCCGTCACCAGTCCGCCGAAGCCTTGGGGAATGTAGCGGCTCTTCTGCTCGATGAGCAGCTTGTCGCCCTTCTTGGGGATGAGGGCCTGAGGCGTTCCGGGAGCCAGGCGTATCCAGTAGAGCGAGTCGCTGGCTACGATGTAGTCGCCGATCTGACTGCCGGGCTGGAACACGTCGCTCTTCACCTTATTCTCAGGCGTGACGAAGGCGATGGAGTCGATGGCCGAGACGGGGATGCGGAACACCGAGTCCAGCGCGTAGACTTCCTGCACCACGTAGTCGTCGTGCTCCACGCCGAGGGTGTCGACCTTCGAGTAGGCAAACCGCTGGATGTCGCCCCAGAAGAAGGCGTTGAACTGTCCGTCGTTGCGGAAGATGTAAAGCGCATCCTGCGCCCGCTGCGCACTGACGGGCAGTCCGACTGCCGCCAGCAGCAGGCCGATGATTATTCGCACTGTTTGCTTCATAGCTGTCGTTTCTTAATTAGTAGTCAAGGGCCGACGGGTCGATGGTCAGCTCGACGGTGAGCGTGGCGCTGTTGCTCTCGTTGTCCACGTAGCTGAACTCCTGCGTGGGCTTGTCATCCGTGTAGTTGTACGTCTTCTGGGTGAGTTTGGTGAACTTGACGCCGTCGCTGACTGTGCCGCTGAAGACGAAGGTTGACTTCTCGCCCGGCGTGTAGTTACTCTCCGACTCCTGCCAGCTGAGGTCGGTGAGCTGCAGGGCTACGTCGTCGCCCTTGCCGTAGAGGCCAGGAGAAGTGTAGTCGTACCAAGTGTTGCTGTAGATATGGCGGAAGCTGAGGTTTTCGACCTTGCCGCCGGTGAAGTCGAGGTTGTCGGGGATGATGTCAAACTCGATGACGTTCTGATACTCGTCGTACTCACCCTCCTTGTAGTTCTTCTTGGCCACCACGTGGAGCGTCGTGCCGTTCAGCGTGACGCTGACATTAGGCGAGGTAAAGATCTCGCCGTAGGTTTTCGTAGTGGTGCCGCCACTGGTCTTCTCAAGCATCGTGGCTGAAGCCGAGAATGCGCACGAGTTGACGGCAATGCCGCCGCCCTCCTGGGTGACGGTGACGGGGAAGGACTTCATCTCGGTGCCCGGTGCGGGGGCACTGCCCTCGAAGGCGGCCATATAGATGGTGACGGTGCCCGTGCGCTTGGCGCCGGTGGTGTTGGGCTTGGCGGTGATTTCCACATAGAAGCTGCCGTCGGCGGTCTCATAGCCTTGGGCGCTGAGCCATCCCGTTCCGTCTGTCTCCACTTTGTTGCCTATGCGGTTGTAGGTGTTGCCCAGGTAGGTGTTTACCCTCTGTGTGCCGCCCTTGGCAGAGAAGTTGAGCGTCGTGGGCGAGACGTGTGGCACTGACGGGTCTTCGGGCACATTCTGGTAGACGCTGTAGATACGTTTCTTCGTTGTGCCGTCCTTCATCAGGAATGTCAGTTCAAAGCTTCCCTGCCGCACACCGCCGGTGGTGTTCTCCTTGACGGCGGTCAGCAGGACAGTCATTCCCGTGGAACTGCCGCCAAGCCAGGAGTCGTTCAAACAGTGGATGTTCGTGATGTGGTCCACATTGGGACAGTTGAAGGTCACGGTCACTTGAGCATCATACTCGCCGCCGAGGTAAATGGGCTTCGGCATATAGTCGTCGCACAGTTCGGCTTCGGCACTGAGTGCCTTCTGCGTAACCTCCAGCGTGCGCACTATCGGGTCGCCGGAGACGGGTGTCAGCGTGTAGGTGACATAGTTTGTGCGGTCCTCGTTGACGGGGTTGGCCTCGCCATAGACGGTGATGGTGGTGCCGTTGCGCGATGCCTTGATCCACTCAATGGCGGGCTTCACCTCCTGGCTCTTGATAAGCGAGGCCACGAGGTCGTCCCACGGCGTTATCTTGATCTGCACCGTCTGGCGGTCGCTATATTGCGAGCCAGCGCTTTCCTCGGCCTTCAGTGTCACCTCCGACGGCACGAGCTGCACGTCGAGGGTCAACGCCGACTGACGGACAGTGACGGTCTTGCTATCCTTCTTACCGTCGGCCTTGGTGAGTTCAACCGTGATTTTGGCCTCGCGCGGCTCCTTCATATTGGTGTTGGGCTTGATGGTGACGTTGCACGTGTTGGAGCCCGAGCCGACACCACCACCATTGTCCACCGTCAACCACGACTCGTTGCTGCTTGTCAGGCGGAGGTCCTTAGCCGTCGTCGGATAGGTGACAGTCAGCTGCCGCTTCAGTTCGCCGTTCTGGAACTCACTGCTGTAACCCGGCACCTCCAACGGATCGGGACTCACCGTGAACGGCGACGCCTTCTGATGCACCTTGAGGGTGGCCTCGCCACGCTGTCCCCGCTCGGTGACGCCCGTAAAGATGACGTAGCCCTCACGCTCCTCCAGGTCGGGATTCGGGTCGACATCCACCTTGACGACATCACCATCGAGGGTGGGATGCAGGAACGAGTCGCCTGGCTTCACTTCAAGCTCTTTCAATGGCGACTTGATAATCTTGGCGGTATAGGTGCCGCCCTCGGCCTCGGCCTCTATCGGATCCGGCGAGAACTCGATGACAAGTTTGCCCTGTCGCACGGTATAGTCCTTAACGATGAGTACCTCGCCCTTGGAGTTGCTGCCGACGACGTGGAGTTTACACTCGCGGCCTTCAAGCTTCTCGGGCAATGCCTTGTAATGCAGGACAAGGACCCGGTTCTGCGGCATCCAGCTGGCCGTCACCCAGTCGACACCCGTGCTCACCGCCACCTTGGGGCAGTTGGTGGCCACGTCCAGCTCGTCCATTTTCAGCGTTCCCTCCTGCACGGGCAATTCTATGTCATCGTAGTCGAGGATGGAGAAGTAGGCTGAGTCAACTACGATTTCAACCTCTGAGCAGAGGATGGGGGGCTGGCTGGGAATGCGGACCGTGGGGAATACGGTGTAGGACGTTGTCTTACCCTTCAGCGGGTCGAGCGAGAAAGTGTACTCCACCGTCTTGCCACTGAGGAAGTTCCAGTAATAGTCAGGGCGCTTATAGGTGGCATAGACATCGTCCTTCCAGTCGAGCACGGTGAAGCCGACATCGACGGGCAGCAGCAAGTTGCGCCCCATCTTATAGGAGGCGGTTGTTTCACCATAGTAATAATCGCCAATCTGGCCCTCGGCCTTCACGATATAGTCGGATATCTTAGGCACGATGCCGGCATTCAGCTCGAAGAACTTCCTCCGGTTGAACCAGTTGGTCTGCCAGCCGTGCATACTGAGATAGGGGTTGGCAAAGGCGAACGGGCTGTAACTGACAATATCGTCGATGTTCAGCACGTCGTAAGTATGGTCTGTGTAATAGGTCAACGGCAGGTCGTCGGAAATGGTGGTCACGGGAATCTTGAATGAGAGCATACGGCCCAGTTCGAGACGGAGACCGACGCCGCTCACGCCGCAGATAAGGGGATTGTAGCACTCAAGTCCGGCCTCTAACATCACACCGCCGGTGAAAGACCCTCCCAGCGTGAGCTTCTTCAGTTCATACTCGTCGGTGTCAACACTCAAATCAGCATCGCCACTCACCTGACCGAGGTCGAGGCTGACGCCTCCCTGCCTGTAGTAATTGACCGAGGCCATCGTGTGGTAGGTACCGGAATAGAACGATTCCAGTTCCAGGCTGCCAGCAGCTTCGACGAAGATGCCGCACTTCCAGAGCACCTTGGCGTAGAGCGGCGTGTTTTCTTCGCCGAAGACTTTCCTGAAAAAAGTCAGCTTATGGGGGAAGGGCAGGTCCAGGCGCGAGGTCAGCGTGCCCGACACCTTGCCACCATACTCTATGTAGGCATCGGCGCCGATGTAGCCGTCGATGTGGACACCGGCCAGCGGGTCGACGCTCAGGAAGGAACGGGCGTGCAGCGTAGGCTCGATGTAGTAGGTTATGGAGCCTAACGGCGTGACAGACAGGGAGTAGATGTCAAAGTCGTTGATAAGGTCCTTCGACCCCGTCAGACCGACCGTGGCCCCCGTCGGCTCCAGTTCGATGGGTTCCTCCGAGCCCCACAGCAGCACCTTGCGGCCACGGGCCGAGGCCTGGTCCTGCGTGCCGACGGCCATCTTGAGCATGGCGCGCTCGAAGGCTTCCTCAGGCTGCAGGGGCTCGGTGGTGACGGTATAGCCGTCGCCACTGCTCTCAACCGACGTGACGCGGCCGCCGAAGCCGCCCGGCAGCAGGGGACTGCTGTTCTCCTCGATGAGCCATTTGTCGCCCTTCTTGGGCAGCAGACTGACGGGGACGCTGGCCGACAGGCGGATCCAGCGCGCCGAGTCGGAGGCAACGACATAGTCGCTAATCAGCGGGTTGGCCTTGATGACGTCATTCTTGTAGACGGTCTCGGGCGTGACGAAGGCCACGCTGTCGATGGCCGAGACGGGGATGCGGAACACCGAGTCGAGGGCGTAGACCTCCTGCACCACGTAGTCGTCGTGCTCAATGCCGAGGGTGTCAATCTTCGAGTACTCAAAGCGCTGGATGTCGTCGAAGAAGAAGGCATTAAACCGCCCGTCGTTTCGGAAGATGTAGAGCGCGTCCTGTGCCTGCTGCGCGCTGGCGGGCAGCATGCCGACAGCTAACAGCCAAAAGCTAACAGCCAACAGTCTATAAACAAAGTGTTTCATCGCTTCATCACTTTATAGGTTACATTGTCGGCCTTCACAACATACACGCCACGGGGCAGCGCAGAGAGGGACAGACGGTAGGTGCCGGCATGCTGCGCCGTAAGCTGGCGAACGAGCTTGCCGTCGAGCGAGTAGACGCCGACGGCAGCGCCGGCCTTGATGCTGCTGATGACGAGCTCGCCGTCCTCATAGTCGACCGTTGCAGGGGCTGACTGCAGCTCGCTGACGCCCGTCACGCTGCGCTTCTCGTAGGTAAAGCGCAGGATGTCGGTCAGCTGATAGGTAACGTCGGCCTTGGCTGAGACCACGCGCAGGCTGGTGCCCTCGAAGCGCACCTCGGGCTTCTCGGCGAGCATATAGGTGGTCTGCACGTGGTCCTTGGTCTCAATGACGAGGAAGTTGCGGTCGACCATCGTGCCGGGGTCGGGCTCGGTGTCGCCCATGCCAGCCACCGGCGGGGTGAAGATGTAGGCGTCGGCAGAGGGACTGCCCAACGGGACAACGCCGCCCGTACAGGCCAGGCGCCCGTCGCTGAGCAGCGTCCAAGAGGCGGTCTCGGTCAGGTCGTGGTTGAAGCCCGGAGCCGAGGCGAGCGTCCACTCCTCGGTGACGTAGTTGAAGCTGAGTATGTGGAGCGTCTCATCCTCGTAATAGCCGCTGTGGCCGATGATGTAAGCCTCCTGGCGGGCCTCGTTGACGATGACGCCGCCGCGGTAGTCGATGCTGGCGCCGGTCTCAGGATGGCGCATGGGTATCTGCAGGCTGCCGAACATGTAGGTCTCGTCCTCCTCGGCGCAGTAGAGCAGCAGTACGTAGCGGTAGCCGTCCTCGATCGACTCGTCCACCTGGCCGGCAAGAATCATGTAGAAGTTCTCGCCGCCCTGCGTGAAGTGGTAGTCGGAGCTGCTGATGTCGGCGGGAAGAGGCGTGGGGATGAGCTTATCGTCGTAGGGCGTCGCCGTATACTCTACCTTGCCGGTAGCCATGTCGTAGATGTCGGCCAGCAGCACCTTCGTGCCGTCTTTGAGGGTGTAGAGCTCTATCGGCTCCTCATTGTTGTCGAAGTACGACATCGAGATGATGTGGCCGTCGGGCAGGTGGAACAGGTAGGGATGGTAGCGGCCGTCCATGTTGCCGACGCCCTTGAACGACGAGCCGTCGTAGCAGTCCATCGCGTTGTCGAGGCCACCGCCGCTGTTGCCGCTGACGAAGACCTTGCCGCCGGCGGTGATGGCCTTGCAGCCGGCGCGGCCGATGGTCATGTCGGGGCCTGCGGTGAACGACTGCGTGGCAGGGTTGAAGATATCGGTCTTCTTGGCCACACTGAGGGTCTGCTGACCCGTCTTGCAGCCGCCCACCATGAAGCGTCCGTCGCTGAGCCTGGCTGTAAAGCCGTCGGCGTGGGGCGCGCTGAGGGGCAGCGTCTTCCAGCTGCCGTTCTGCCAGAGTTCGGCAACGGTCACCAGATTCCTGTCGGTGGTGGTGCCGCCTACGACGACGAAGCCGCCGTTGGCTGTCGGGAACTGCAGGTGGTCGATGCGGCCCCTGGCCATGTCGGGCAGCTTCTCATACTTCAGCGTGGCCATGACGCCCTGTCGGGTGGCGTCGGCACGGGTGATGCGGCGGGTGGTGCGCTCAATGCGCTTCACGGTTTTCTTGTGAGCCGCGTTGACGGGTTTCACGGCGGCCGTGCTGAGCAGCGGCCATGCCAGGAGGCTGACGATGGATAATGCTATTCTGTTCATCTTATTGCTGTTTTGTTTAGACTATAACAGGCGAATTGCCTGGCAATCCGCCTGTCTCATAAGGTTGGGTGACTGTTATTTCGCTGTGATGACTGAGGCGGAACCGTCAGTAATGGACTTACGCTCGGTGCCGCGCGCCGACCATGACGACGGTGAGGCCAGACCGTCGCCGTCCTTGAAGATACGGTACGTGCCAACTCTCATTATTTTTTCATTAGGATCCACCTTGTCTACCATCAGTATCGCATAATAGCAGTTCTTGATACCGTTGGCCGTCATGGTGCCCGAAATGATAGTCGCCATCTTGTATGTGATATTATTTTCGGGCTCGGCGCCGGGAACAACGGCAAAGACCGTGAAGTTGTCTCCCTGCCCCATAATAATCATTTCTGTCTTCTCGCCACCGCCGTCTAAGGTCTTGTCCTCGTACAGGATGGTATTCTTCACGGAATTCTGGTCAAAGAAATGCAGGTAAAGGTCGGCTATGTTATTCGAATGATAATTGTCCGACGCAAAGACCACTTCTACGGGATGCAGCGCAAACGTGCCGTCAACGGCCGGTGGCGTGCTGCCATCGTAGATGGGCATGTGGGTGGCCATCTTCGAGAGATACTCCTGGGGAATCTGCTGCGTGATGCGCTCGTCGAACTCAGCCTCGTAGGTCTCGACGTAGTCGAGCTCGTCCTGCGACACCTTCAGCTGTGTGCCGTCGGTCTTGTAGATGGTGTACCAGTATTCCTCGCTGGCAGCCCTCTTGGCCATCAGGCGGCGGGCCTGCCTTGTTGACGCTCTTTGCGAAGCTCGGGCGAGGCTGCGGCTGTCGTCGGTGTAGATTTTGGGAGCCCACGTAGTGGTGGGACTGGTGCCGTCACCGTCCTTGCCGATGGCATATTCCTCGATATTGTTGTTCTCGTCGAGCGAGGCCTCGGCAATGTAGAGGTTTTTCAGCGTTCCGCCGCTAACCTCGCCCGACATGATGTAGGCAAGACGGATGAAGATGCCCCATGATGGTATCTCGGTAGTCACAACGAAGCCGACGGTAAAGCTGCTACCCGAACCGGTAATATGAGCTTTCATACCCTGAGTGCCCTGATACATGGACGAGCCGACGGCGTAGTCGGCACCCTCCTCGTCAATGGCGTACATATCGACATAGACGCTGCTGCCCGACTGTCCGGCGAACTTGACGACCAACTCTGCATTTTCGACGATGTCATCCAGGTCGGCATCCTCCGGGTCTGTGCTCCAGAACTTCACGAGCTTTGGGGGCTTCAGGCTGAATGTGCCGTTGAGTGTAGGCGCACTGGAGCCTGTGTAGATGGGCATACCCGCATCCTTCAGAATGCTGACGAACGGTGAACTGAGGTCGAGTGGGTCAACCCTGAAATCATCGCCGGTGTCGGGATTGTCGGGGATGTCAGGATCGGTATTCTTCTGGTAGCCCGGCGACATGTGGTCGAAGAGGGCGGCGGGTATGTCGACCGTATTACCATTCTTATAATGTACGCGAATGCCCTGAGCCTGGGCGGTGGGCAGTCCTGCCCAGAGGAGCAGGGCTGCGCAAGCGGTTCTTAATATGCTGATTGTTCTCATTTCTTCAAGAATTTAATGTTGGTACTTCCTGCTTTCACGATATACAGACCGGGACGGAGGGCATTGAGCGGGAGTTCGAGACTGCCGTCGCTGCCAATGCGGTTCTGGCTGACGACTCGACCGCCAGCGGTATAGATATAGACAGGCTCGCCGGGACGACAGCCGCTGAACACGAGCGCTTCGCCACTGCGGCTGACCGAGCCCTCAGCCTCGGGCTGAACGGGGCTGACGGTCTCCTCGATGGCCGTGGTGCCACCGGCATTGAGCGTGAACTTCCAGATTTTCATAGTCTCGAAGGTCATCACGTCGCGGCTCGACGTGACGGTGGTCTCGGCACCGAGCAGGCGTACCTGAGGCTTCTCAGAGAGCTTATAGCCCACGGTGCCGCCCGTGTCGAGCGTGTACCACAGCGTGAATTCGTCGATGACGTCGTAACCAGGGTCATCGGGGCCGGGCGTCGGGGTGTCGTCATCGTAGCCGGGCTGCGGGTCGTACGGTTCATCCTCCAGTGGTTTGGCAGGCTCCACGTCGGTCAGGTCGGCGTTGAACGATATGCGGTAGTTGCCACGTCCCTCACCGCGGTGTACTTTAATCAGGTAGTCACCAGCCTCCACGTTCTCTGTGACCAGTGAGCCTAAGTACCAGCTGGGATTGATGTGGAAATTGCCTTTCGTGCGCTCCCAGTAGTTAGAGCGGTCGTCCTGATAGTAGTACAGACGCACGTCGTCGATGCGCAGGTTGTCGCCGGGCTGGATGTTGATGGTCAGCGTGCCGGTGCCGGTCATCGTCACCTCGTACCAGTCCTCGCTGTCCTCATTACCGTTAGCGTAGCCGTAGCCGAGGTGGCCTGACAGGGTCTTGCCCTTTGCCAGCTTCGTAGGCATCCTCCAGTCGTTCTCTGCCTGACCGTCGTCGGGCAGCGGGTCCTGTTCGAAGTCATACTTCAGCGAGTAGGCACCATAGCCCTCGCCGCGTTTCACCTTCACCAGGTAGTCGCCGGAAGTCACGTCGGGGACGGTCAGCGTGCCCTGATACCAGCTGGGGTTAATCCAGAAGGTGTTCGACGTGCGCTCCCAGCAGTTGGAGCCGTCGCTCTGGATATAGTAGAAGCGGATGTCGTCGACGCGCAGGTGGCTGTTGACATCGGTTGGCGTGTAAGTGAGGATTACCTTACCGTCGCAGGGTACGCTGATGCGGTAGAAGTCGACGTCGTCCTCGCTGCTCTCCTGATAGCCATAGCCCAAGTGTCCCTGTTTCTCCTGTCCGCGGGCCAGGTAGTTGTTGTCGCGACCTTCTTTCCAGTCGTTGTTAGGCTCGGCGTCGTTCTTGTATGCCTGAGGCTCAAGGGTGTAGGTCAGCTCGTAGCCGCCATAGCCCTCGCCGCGCTTCACCTTGATGAGGTAGGTGCCGGGAGCCATGTTGGGGATGTTCAGGTTGCCCTCATACCAGCTGGGGTTGGTCCAATAGTTGTGGTCGGTGCGCTCCCAGTAGTTCGAGCCGTCACTCTGATAGTAGTAGAGGCGCAGGTCTTCAATACGCAGGTTCTCGTCGGGCTTGATGTTGATGTTGACGGCACCGTCGCGCTTCACCTCGAACGTCCAGAAGTCGTCGTCGTCTTCGCTGCTCTTCTGGTAGCCGTAGCCCAGGTGTCCCTGCATCGTCTTGTTCAGGGGGAGTGTGCCGGGCTTTTCGTCTGACAGTGGGTTCCAGCCGTCGGGCTCGTGGTCGTTGGTGTAGGTATTGGCCGTGAAGGTGTAGGTCAGCTCGTAGCCGCCATAGCCCTCGCCACGCTTTACCTTGACGAGGTAGGTGCCGGGAGCCAGGTTGGGTATGTTCAGGTTGCCCTCATACCAGCTGGGGTTGATCCAGTAGTTATGGTCGGTGCGCTCCCAGTAGTTCTTGCCGTCGCTCTGATAGTAGTAGAGGCGCAGGTCCTCGATGCGCAGCGTGCTCTCGGGCTTGATGTTGATGTTGGCCACACCGTCGTCGGCAACGGTGAACGTGTACCAGTCGTCATCATCTTCGCTGCCCCTTTCGTAGCCGTAGCCCAGGTGTCCTTGCACGGTATGGTTCAAAGGCAGCGTACAGGGCTTCTCGCCCGACTGCGGGTCCCAACCGTCAACCTCGCTATTATTCGCGTAGGTGCTGGGCGTAAACTCCACCTTGATGGTGTACTGCGCCGCGCCCTCACCATGCGTCACCTTGAGGAGATAGGTGCCGGGAGCCATGTCGGGGACCTTCAGTTCGCCCTCATACCAGCTGGGGTTTATCCAGAAGTTGTTCGACGTGCGCTCCCAGTAGTTCGACCCGTCGCTCTGGTAGTAGTACAACCGCAAGTCTTGGACTCGCAGGCCGCTTCCCGGTGTGATGACAATCTTGGCAGCACCGTCGGCGGTGACAGTAAACTTCCAAAACTCCGTCTTCCTGTCCGTCGAGAGCTGTCCGCTCTTCTCCTGCCCTAACGGCAGCTGCGTGGCTTCAGTCCACGTTGTTCCCTGTGCCAGCACGCCTAAGGGCAGCGCCAGCAGCAAAGCAAATAGAAAATGTAGTCTTTTTCTCATATGATTGAATGGTTTTAAGTTTTCGTGGGGTAAAGATAGATATAATATGTGAGACCGCCGTCGCACTATCACAAAACTTATTCCCATATTCACAATTTAAAGAAAGTTTAACGTTCCTACAATCACAATCTCGCATTCTCAAAATAACAATCAGCTTGTATACAGGTAGTTACGGGCTATACCGACCAGTAAAAAAGTTAATTTATTATCCGTCATTCCGTCACTACTCGGTTAACCCACTCATCAAGAGGAAGTTATGGGGTGACGGATAACGGTGACGGGTGACGGATGACATTCACCACCCATGAACAATGATTCACCGCCAGTGAATAAATGAGCCGTTGCACCCGCCAGACAGAACGCTCGTGGAGGCTATAAAAATCCGTCACCCGTCACCACTATCCGTCACACCGCAATACACTGATTGTCAGCACGTTGCACAGAAATGACGGATGTGACGCTTTTTTTTGAACTCTGCGAATGCAACAAAATAAGCGAAAAATGATTAAAATTTAGCCGCTGTAATTTGCTCCTGACAGGAAAAAAGCGTAACTTTGCACGCGACTATGATTGAGAACCTCATTGCGTCGATGCCGTTGTACGTCTGTACGTTCTGGTCGGTGCTGCTGCTGCTCGATGTCGTCGAACGGCGGCAGAAGGCCAAGTTGCGGCTGCTGGCCTATATGTCGGCGGCAGCCCTGCTCTACATGGGGCACTACGTGTTCTTCAACCGCATGACAGCGCTGCTGCCCCTGACTGACACCATCTACTCGACGATGAACCTGGCCGTCTTCCCCCTGTACTATATCTACCTGAAGGAGATTACCGAGCCAGTCTGGAACCACCGCTGGCAGTGGCTGCTGCTGTTGCCTGCAGCCGTTGGCGGCGCGGCCATCGGACTGCTCTATGCGCTGATGTCGCCGGCAGAGACGGCGCAGTTTGTCGACACCTACCTGTATCACAACCAGACAGCCGGACTCGTCGGTCCCGCCTGGTGGCAGGGCGCCGCCCACAGCGCGGCCAAGGTGGTGTTTGCCCTCCAGATACCGCCCATCCTGATTTCCGGCTACCGCAAGGTCCGGCACTACGACCAGACTGTCGAGGCAAACTATGCCGACACCGACGACAAGCGGCTCCGCCTGATGAAGACCGTACTGCTGCTGTTTGTAGTCACGTCGCTGCTGTCGTTCGCCGCCAACGTTCTGGGCCGCTACCGCTTCGCCGACTCCCCGTGGCTGTTGCTCGTGCCGTCGGTGCTGTTCTCAGTACTGCAGTTCATGCTGGGCTATGCCGGCTACCGCCAGCAGTTCTCAATCAGCGACCTGCTGCGCGACCTGAAGATTACGGAGCCGTCGGCCACGCCTGCCGCTACCGACGACGAGGCCGCCCAGCCCTCCATCCTCGACACGCTGCCCCAGCAGCTGACCAACGCCGTCAGCCGCGACCGCCTCTACCTGCAGCCCGACCTGAAGATTACCGACGTGGCCGACCTGCTGCATACCAACCGCACTTACGTCTCGCGGGTACTGAAGGAGCAGATGGGCACAACGTTTGCCGATTTCATCAACCGCCAGCGCATAGACTACGCCTGCCATCTGATGGCGCAGGACCCCACGACGGGAACCGACAAGGTGGCCACAATGTCGGGCTTCTCGTCGCTCTCATCCTTCTACCGCAACTTCAAACTCTACAAAGGCTGCGCACCTAAAGACTACCAGCCGCCGACATGAAGAAAGCAATGAAGTGGTTGGGGATTGCGGCCTTTACCCCCATACTGCTGTTCGTCACACTCGCCGCACTGCTCTACGTGCCGCCCGTTCAGAACTGGGCGGCCGACAAGGTGGCGGCAATCGCGTCGGAGAAGACGGGCATGGACATCACCGTGGGCACCGTCAGGCTGGAATGGCCCTTGGACTTAGGCATCGACGACTTCCGTGCCATCCACGAGGGCGACACGCTGGCCGACGTTGGCCATCTGTCGGTCGACGTGCAGCTGCGGCCGCTATTCAAGAAGCGCGTGGTCATCAACGAGCTGTCGGTCAGCGACGCCAAGCTCAACACCAACGGCTTCATCAGCGACCTGCGCGTCAAAGGACATATCGGCGAACTGTGGCTGCGCTCCGACGGCATCGACCTCAACCAGGGCACGGCTGAGGTGAACGGCGCACGGCTCACCGACTCAAGCCTCGACATTGCCCTGAGCGACACGGCAGCCGTCGACACGACCACTACCGAAACACTGTGGCGCATCAATGCCGACAGCCTGAGCATAGCCCGCACCGACGTGAAGGTCCACATGCCGGGCGACACCTTGAACATTGCGGCCTACATGGGCAACGCCGTGGCCCGCGAGGCCGACATCGACCTCAGCAGCGGCACCTATAAAGTGGGAAGCATCGACTGGCACGACGGCCAGCTCAGCTACGACGACAACAGCCAGCCACCCGTCGAGGGACTGGACTACAGCCACATAGACTTGAAAGACATACGGCTCGGCGTGGACTCCATCTACTACGGCCCGGAGGGCACCTCCTTCTACGTCCGCGAGACGGCGCTGAAGGAGAAGTCGGGATTGGAGATTCGCGAACTGACGGGCGGCGTGCGCTTGGACACAGCCTTTACCCACGTCGAGTTGCCCCACATGAAGCTGCGAACGGCTGACAGCGACATCGAGGCCGAGGTGAGCACCGACTTCAACGTGGCCGACGAAAAGAACCCCGGCAAGCTGCGCGCCCGCCTCAACGCCCAGATTGGCAAGCAGGACCTGATGCGCTTTGCAGGCGGGCTGCCACAGCAGTTCATGCGCCAGTACCCCAACCACCCGCTGAGCATCAAAGGCTCGCTGAACGGCAACCTGCAGCGCATGGAGTTTACGGGGCTCGACATCAACCTGCCATCGGCCATGCACCTCAAGGCCGACGGCGTGGCCCACAACATCACCGACCTCGACAAACTGACCGGACAGCTGAACCTCAAGGCTGAGAGCCAGGACCTGGGCTTCGTCTCTGAACTGTTGCCGAAGTCTGCCGGCATACGTATTCCGAAGGGCATGACGCTGAGCGGAAATCTCAAGGCCAATGGCGGCCGATATGACGTGGACGCCACGCTGACAGAGGGCAGCGGAACCATCAAGGCCAAAGGCACGGTCAGCGCCCCGCCCTCTGCACCTATAACCTACGACATCGACGCCACCGTCAAGAACCTGAACCTGCGCCACTTCATGCCCAAGGACTCCTTAGGCCTGCTGTCGGCCACTATCAAGGCCAAGGGTAAAGGAACCGACCTGTTGTCGAACCGCAGCCATGCCGACATCAAGGCCAACATCCACCAGCTGCAGTACGGCCACTGGAACCTGCAGGACATTGCCGCCGACGCCACCCTGCAGAACGGCCGCGCCATCGGAACCCTCACCGGCCATAACGAGCTTTTCGACGGCCGTGTAGGCATTGATGCCCTCCTGAGCACCAAGCAGATAGAAGCCACCATCACGCCTCACATCGACTGTGCCGACCTCTACGCCCTGCGCCTGTCGGACGAACCGCTGACCATCGGCATGGGCGGCAGCGTCACCTTACACTCCGACATGAAGCAGAACCACGAGCTGAAGGGCCGCCTCAGCCACCTTTATATTACCGACGACAAGGCTACCTATCACCCCGAAGACCTCGGCCTGCTGCTGCGCACCAACCGCGACACAACGCTGGCTCGCATCCAGAGCGGCGACTTCATCGTGAAGCTCGACGCCAGGGGCGGCTATGAGCCGCTGCTGAAGCAGACCACTACCCTACTCGACTCCGTCTCTGCGCAATATAAGAATAAGGTCATCAACCAACTGGCCATCAAGCGCCTGCTGCCTACCATGAAGCTGCACGTGGAGTCAGGGCGCGGCAACCCCATTGCCGATATCCTGCGTACCAAGGAAGTTGACTTCAAGGAGCTGTTTGCCGATATTACCACCTCGCCCGAGACGGGCATCAACGGACAGGCACATCTTTACTCGCTCAACTACGACTCAACCCGCATCGATACCATCAGGCTGAACCTGACGCAGCGTGGCGACCGACTGACCTACCAGGGACAGATACGCAACAACCGCAAGAACCCGCAGTTTGTGTTCAACGCCCTTGTCGACGGTCACGTCCACGAGCATGGCGCTCTGGCCGGCCTGCGCTTCTACGACAAGGATAACCGCATGGGCGTACGTGTCGGTGCTACGGCTGAGATGGAAGACGGCGGCATACGCTTCAGGCTGATGCCCGAACGTCCGACGCTGGGCTATAAGGAGTTCAACCTGAACAGCGACAACTACATCTTCCTGAGTAATAACCGTAAGATACAGGCCAAGGTTGACCTGATTGCTGACGACAAGACAGGTCTGAAGCTATACACCGAGGACCAGGACTCCACCATGCTTCAGGACCTGACGGTCAGCATCAACCACCTCGACCTCGGCGAGCTGACATCCGTCATTCCCTATCTGCCACACATCACCGGCCATCTGAACGGCGACTACCACATCCTGCAGGACCAGGACGGGCACATCAGCGTTGCCTCCGACATGGCAGTCAACAAGATGACCTACGAAGGGGCGCCCATCGGCAACCTCTCGACCGAGTTGGTCTATCTGATGAAGGAGGATGACACACATGCCATTGAGGCCCGCCTGATGCTCGACGACGAGGAGTTCGGCCTGCTCCGAGGGTCGTACTCTGCTGCGACGGTGTCGCAGCAAAGAAAACAAGCTGGACGTATCGATGCTACGTTCACCATGACGCGCTTCCCGCTGTCGATTGCCAACGGCTTCGTGCCCGACCAGCTCATTGGCCTCGAGGGCTACGGCGAAGGCGAGCTGACCATTAAGGGCACCACCGACAAACCCATTGTCGACGGCGAGGTCTATCTGGATTCTGCCTACTTGGTAAGTCTGCCCTACGGTGTGCGTATGCGCTTCGACAATGACCCCGTGCGCATTGTCGGCTCACACCTGCTGCTTGAGAACTTCGGTCTCTACGCCTACAACGAAGAGCCGCTCAACATGCAGGGCGACATCGACTTCTCCGACCTCGACCGCGTCACGATGGACATGCGCATGAGGGCACAGAACTACCAAATCATCAACGCCAAGCAGACACCCAAGTCGATTGCCTTCGGCAAGGCGTTCGTCAACTTCTTCGCCCGCATGAACGGACCGCTCGACGCCCTCAGGATGCGCGGCCGCCTCGACGTGCTCGGCTCAACCGACATGACCTACATGCTGCTCGACTCGCCGCTCTCTACCGACAACCGGCTCGACGAGCTGGTGAAGTTCACCGACTTCAGCGACACCACGCAGACGGCAGCCGTCAGCCGTCCCACGCCTTCGGGCCTCGACATGGACATGAATATCAACGTGTCGCAGGGAGCACACATCGTCTGCGACCTCAACGTCGAGCAGACCAACTACATCGACCTCATGGGCGGCGGCGACCTGCGCATGCGCTACAACAACGAAGGCCTTAACCTGACAGGGCGTTACACCCTGGCCGACGGCGAAATGAAATACTCCATGCCCGTCATACCGCTGAAGACCTTCACCATCAGGGACGGAAGCTACGTGGAGTTCACCGGCGACCCCATGAATCCGCGGCTGAACATCACCGCCACCGAGCGCACCAAGGCTTCCGTTGGCCAGGAGGGCGGACAAAGCCGAAGCGTGACCTTCGACTGTGGCGTGGTCATCACCAAGACGCTCAACGACATGGGCCTCCAGTTTATCATCTCGGCTCCCGAGGACAACAGCGTCAACAACGAGCTGCAGGCCATGTCGGTCGAAGAGCGCGGCAAGCTGGCTGTCACCATGCTGACCACGGGCATGTATCTGGCCGACGGCAATACCAGCGGATTCTCGATGAACTCCGCCCTCAGCTCGTTCCTGCAGAATGAGATCAACAACATCACCGGCTCGGCCCTGAAGACGCTCGACCTCAGCGTGGGCCTCGACAACACCACCGACGCCTCGGGACAGATGCACACCGACTACTCGTTCAAGTTCTCGAAGCGCCTCTTCGACAACCGCCTGAAGATACAGCTCGGCGGCAAGGTGTCGACCGGTGCCGACGACATTCCCGGACAGCAGCAGTCGTTCTTCGACAACGTCACGATGGAGTACCGCCTCGACCAGTCGGCCCAGAAGAACCTCAAGGTGTTCTACCAGCAAAATGTCTACGACTGGCTCGAGGGCTACACCGGCGTCTACGGCGTCGGCTACGTCTGGCGCAAGAAGATGGACTCCTTGTGGGACGTGTTCAAGATGTTCAGCAACGACACGCCGACGCAGCCCATGATGATGCGCCCGCTGACAACCCGACGTGATTCAACCCTCCAAGACACCATACGCCATGAAGCCCAATAAATATCCGATACTGCTGCTGATACTGTTGCTCACGTCGTGCATCTCGACACGCAACATCCCCGACGATGACCAGCTCTTCGTCGGGCTGACCAAGATCAGCTACGACACGGACACCCTCAACTCCTCATCTTCTCAACTCCTCAACTCCTATACCTCTCACCTGACTGACACCAAGGCCGAGGTGGAGGCCGCCCTTGCCACCGCCCCCAACGGTGCGCTCTTCGGCAGCAGCTACTACCGCGTGCCATTCTCCTGGCGGCTGTGGGTACACAACAGGTTTGGCGGCAAGGAGTCTGCCTTTGCCAAGTGGGTCGACAAGTCGTTCGGGCGGCCTCCCGTGCTGATGAGTACCGTCAATCCCGCCCTGCGTGCCTCGGTGGCACAGTCGGTGCTGAAGAACAATGGCTTCTTCCGTGCCTCTGTCACCTATGAGCCGGTGCCGCGTAAGAATCCCAAGAAGAGCAAGATAGCCTACCACGTACGCCTCGACTCGCTTTTCACCTACGACAGTATAGCCTACGTCGGCTTCCCCGACGTACCCCAACACCTCATCGACAGCACCGCCGCCGAAGCGCTTATCAAGCCTGGCGCCCCCTTCAGCGTCAGTTCCTTGGAAGGCGAGCGCAGCCGTATCAGCAACCTGCTGCGAAACAACGGCTATTACTATTACAACCCCGGCTATGTGAACTACCTTGCTGACACCATCGATGTCGAGAATCGTGCACAGCTGCGCCTGCAGCTGACCGACGGCCTGCCCGACGAGGCCATGCGCCAGTGGTATATCGGCAACACCGAAATCCAGCTCAGGCGCACTATGCGTGAGCAGCTGACCGACAGCATACACCGCCGCCACCTGCACATCTTCTTCAACGGTAAGAATCCGCCCATACGGCCCCGCGTGCTGCTGAAGGACATGCGCCTGCGCCCTCGCCAGCTCTACAGCTATGAGAGCTATCAGGAGACTGTGGCCAAGATCAATGCCACCGGCGTCTTCTCTTCTGTCAACCTGCAGCTGACGCCGCGCGATGCCGACACCCTCGACCTGCGGATGACCTGCACCTTCGACAAGCCCTACGACTTCTACTTCGAGTCAACCCTCAACGGCCGCACCATTGGCCGCTACGGCCCTGAGGCCAAGGTGGGCTTTACCCGCCGCAACGTCTTCCACGGTGCCGAGAAGCTCGACCTCAACCTGCACGGCTCCTACGAATGGCAGCTGAGCGGCGACGAGAACATGAACAACTACCAGTACGGCTTCGACGCCTCCATTGAGTTCCCCCGCATTATTGCGCCCTTCTACGACAGCGACCGCGTGCGCCGGGGGGCTGACGGGCGTCCCCGCCGCCGGCGCCGTTTCCTCTCAGCACCCACCACGCTGGCCAAGGTGTCGACCGACATTATACGCCGTCCCGGCTACTACAAGATGCACATTGCCGCCGGCGAGTGGACCTACCGTTGGCAGTCGTCGCCGCAGAGCTCGCACGAGTTCTCGCCGCTGACGCTGAAGTATCAGTACATGAACAGCTCTACAGCTACGTTCGACAGCATTCTCGCCGTCAATCCTTACCTGCTGGCCACCATGGACGACTATTTCATTCCCAAGATGCGCTATACCTATCTCTATAGCAGCCCGTCAACGCTGCGCAACCCCATACGCTGGGAGCTCACCGTCGAGGAGTCGGGCAACGGCATGGCGCTCTACGACGTGCTCATCCAAGGCCACGACTGGAACCAGAAGTCCAAGACTTTCTTCAAGAATCCCTATGCGCAGTTCGTGCGTGTTGAGACCGACTTTGTGAAGACGTGGACACTCTCGGCCCACAGCTCGCTCGTAGGCCACGTCAACGCCGGCGTCATACGCAGCTTCGGCAATACCGACCTTGGCGGCGCGCCCTTCAGCGAGCGCTTCTACGCCGGCGGTGCCAACAGCATACGCGCCTTCACCGTGCGCTCCGTAGGACCGGGAGCCTACACCGGCATCCCGGGCCAGAAGCAGTTCTCCTATGTCATGCAGAACGGCGACCTGAAACTGGTCGGCAATCTTGAGTACCGCACGCGCCTGTTTGGCAATCTCGGCGGTGCGCTGTTCTTCGACATGGGTAACGTGTGGAACTGGCAGGACTTGCACTTCGACAAGTCAGACTTCGACTCTCCTGACGGCGACGAGGCGGCTATCTTCTTCAACAAGTTGCTGAGCGACACCGACTTCCAGCTGTCACGATTCGCCGAGCAGCTGGCTCTCGGCACGGGTGCCGGACTGCGCTACAACCTCGGCTTCCTCGTCATTCGCATTGACTGGGGGCTCGCACTCCACGTGCCCTACACAACCAGCCGAAGCCGGTATTTCTTCAATTGGGACCACTTCCGCGACGCCCACGCCCTGCACTTCGCTATAGGCTATCCGTTCTAACGATACAGGCTCAGAGTCCTAACGGATTGACTATCGAGTAAGCCTCCTTCACGCGCTGCTCAATGCCCTCGGCCGAGTACTCGCCGCTGACGTCGGCCAGCGAGTTCGGGTCGAGCTCCAGCACTTTCTGCAGGTCCTGCTCGGCACCGGCCTTGTCGCCGCCGTCGAAGCGCAGCTGGCCGCGCTCACGGAACGCCTCAATCGAGAAGGGGTTCAGCTCGATGACCTGACCGTAGGTCTCGATGGCCTCTGCGGCATTGCCCTTGGCAGTCTCAATGCGGGCCTTCAGCAGCAGCACGTCCTCGTGTTCGCCGGCGTGCTCGGTGAGCCATGCCACGTCGCTGTCGGCACCGGCCGTGTCGCCCATGCCGAGCAGCATCTGGCCGCGCAGCAGGTAGGCGTCGGCGTAATTCTCGTCCAGGGCAATGGCCTTGGTCAGCATGGCGATGGCGCCTACCGGGTTGCCCTGGCCCTGCTGTGCCTGGGCGTTCAGGTAGCAGGCGTAGGCGTCGGCCGGGTCAATCTGCATGGCCTGCTCGCAGGCGGCAGCCATTGTGGCGTAGTCCTCCTGCATGTATGCCACCTGGGCCATGCGCTTCTGTATCGGTGCATTGCCGGGCTCAGCCCCTGCCAGCACCTGCAGTTCGGTCAGCGCCTCGTCGAGCCTGCCCAGCCGCAGCAGCGTCTGCGACAGGTAGTCGTGAATTTCCAGGTCGTTCTTCAGCTTGAGTGCCTCCTGAAAACAGCGCACGGCATAGTCAGCCTGCCCTATCTTCATGGCTTTCACGCCGTCATACTTCAGCAGGTCGAAGTTCTTCTCTTCCTGCGCCTTCTTCTCTTCTTCGGGCGACAGTTCAGCGCCGCCAAACAATACGTTCCAGAATCCCATATCTTATTGTTGTTTTGATTCAATGTTCAGCCTCCCCTGCCGGTTAAACGACTTACGGTCAGCGAGCCACAGCGTCGCCAGCAGCGAGAGCACGGAGGCCGCCACCGCCGCTATCATCATGGCCACGAACGCCAGCACAGCCTCGACGGGCTTCATGCCGCCTATCAGCAGTCCCGAAAGCAGCATGGGCATAACGAAGAGCCCCATGATGGAGAAATTGCCGACGGCGGGCATCAGCATGCTCCGCAGCGCACGTGTGATGTAGGGCGCCAGGGCCTGCAGTCGGGTGGCACCGTTGCCCAGCAGCGTGTAGTAAGGCTGACTGTCCTGCCGCAGACTGTCGAAATAGGTGCGCACGCCGTGAATATTGGTGGTCAGCACATGCGCCATCAGCCCCCCCGTCACCGGCACCAGCCAGCGGGCACTCATCGGCGCCTCGGGGCGCAGCACGCCGTAGAGCACGTAGGCACTGACGGCCAGCACGCTGACAAACATGGCCACACAGGCGGGCAGCATCAGCACGCGGCTGGGCATGCGGGTGCGGCTGACCAGCAGGAATGCGGCTGCCACCACGAGCACGGCCAGCCATGCGAGGCATAGCCACACGCTGTCGTAACGGTAGAGCAGCCACAGACAGCCGCCGACGGCAGCCATCTGAACGACCATGCGCACGACGGCCGTGGCCGCCTTCCCCAGCAGCTGACGGTCGTAGACGTAGATCAGATAGCCGGGAACGGCCAACAGCAGCAGTCCCAGCACGAGGTTAAGATACGACAGTGTCATGTTTTCCGAGTGTTATGATTTTGTCTGATTGGTGCAAGAAGTCCTCGCGGTTGGTGGCAGCGACGACCGCACGCCCCGCAGCGGCCAGCTTCCGCAGCGTGTCCCACGTCGTGTCGTCAGGATCGTCGGCAATGATGACGGCTTTCGATGCGATGGGCGCCAGGTTCAGCGGCTCCTCGATGGGCGTCAGCTGGTAGCGGCCACTGTTGTAGGGCGACCACACCGTCTCCAGGCCAGCCTCTCCCCCGGCCCCTCCCCCGTAGGGAGGGGTGA
>JAFPVW010000033.1 GCA_017395215.1 Prevotella sp.
AGGTGCTGGTGCAGGTTCAAGTGCAGGTAATGAAACGGGAAGCGGTTTTCAACCGTCTGCCTGTCAGGCAGTTAAGAATCAAGTGCAGGAAGTGCAGGATATTTCAGTCCGAAAGTATTCGTAGTAAACGCAGAGTCTGCTCGGAGCAGACCGGGAGTTTGGTCGGCGCAAATTTTATGATATCAGTCAAGCTGTTAGGAATTGTTCTTTCTTTTTTTTTTGTAATTTCCTGACATTCAAGTGGATGTGAATGTTAGGAGGCTTCGCATCCTAAATGTTTGGTATGCGAAATGCCGCAGAATGGTTATTGTGGGAGTGCAGAAACCGCCGTACCTTTGCACCGTCGAAACGAAAGACGAAAAAAAAAAGAAGTATATTCAGATTGAGGTATGAAGATTATTGAGAGGATATCAGCCACACTCGCTTTTGTCATTGTTGTAACGGACTGGGCATCGGCTTCACCTGTTAACGGACGGGTGGCCGATGCCAGGACGGGCGAGGCTATAGTGGGGGCGTCTGTTCTACGTAATAATAAGGTGGAGGCAGTGACCGACGCGGAGGGTCGCTTCCATATTGACATTGCCTCGTTCCCTTCAGACATCAGCGTGAGGTATATGGGCTACGAGAGCCAGGAGGTGAAGATAGGCGAGCGCGACTCGGTGGTGAGCATCAGCCTGCACGAGCAGACGCGGCGCCTGAACGAGCTGGTGGTTGTGGGCTACGGCACCCAGCAGCGCACGCAGCTGACGGGCAGTGTGGCGACGATAGGCAGTGAGAAGATTGAGATTGCCCCCGCGCCCACGCTTGACGCTGCCATCGGCGGCATTGTGGCGGGGCTTGACGTGACGGCGAGCGGTCAGCCCGGCGCCGGCAGCACCATCCGCATACGTGGCGGAAACTCTGTCAACGCGAGCAACAATCCGCTGTATGTTATCGACGGCTTTATCTATCAGTTGGACGGCAGTTCGCAGAAGACGGGCATCGGCAGCATTGAGAGCACGCTCGACCCGCTGTCGTTCATCAATCCGAGCGACATTGAGCGCATTGAAGTGCTGAAGGACGTGTCGGCCACCGCCATCTACGGTTCGCGCGGGGCCAATGGCGTCATCATCATCTCTACCAAGAAGGGGCGCCGCGACGAGACAGCCGTGCGCTATAAGGCCACCGTTTCGGTCAGTACTGCGGCCAAGAAGCTCGACCTGCTGAACGCTGCGGAATGGGCCCGTATGGAGAAGGACTACTTCGGCAATCGCGGCGGCTATTCCGACGCCGACATAGCCTCACTGGGCGAGGGCACCGACTGGCAGTCGGAGGTGCTGCGCTCAGGAGTCAGCCAGATTCACGAGCTGAGCATCAGCGGCGGCAGCGAGAAGACGCGCTTCCTGCTTTCGGGCAACTACACCGACCAGCAGGGCATCGTGCTCAACTCAGACTTCCAGCGCTACAACCTGCGTGCGAACATCGAGCACCAGTTGTCGGAGCGTTTCCGCGTGACGCTGTCGTCGACGCTGGGAAAGACGAAGCAGCACGCCCTGAGCACTACGGAGCCCGTGAACTACTTCTCGTCGCCCTACTCGGCAGGCATCACCAACTCGCTGACCTACGCGCTCTTCATGCCGCCGGTGGTGCCCGTGCGGACGGCTGACGGTAACTATAATTACACCAACCCCTACGAGAACGCCTACTTCAAGCTGAACGGTACGGCAGCCAACCCCGTGTCGGACCTGGAGAACACGACGGCCGAGACGCTGACCAACTATGCTCTGGTAAACGCCGCGCTGCGCTACCAGGTGGCTGAGGGACTGACGGCCAAGGCGGCTGCCGGTGCCAATCAGACCGACATAACGCAGAACTATTTCGCACCCTCGTACACCGCATTGGGACTGAACGAAGGCGGCGTTGGCTCCATCGGCCACAGGCAGAACCAGGTGGTGCAGGGCGAGCTGACCCTCGACTACGAGAAGCAGCTGGGCGACAGTCACTATCTGAGCGGCTTGGTGGGCTACACCATTCAGACCACGCAGACCAACTTCAACCTGAGCACCACGTCGCGCTATACGAACGAGGACTTGGGGTATAACAACCTGGGCGACGGCTCGCACGTCTATACGCCGAGCTCCGGGCAGACCAAAGCTACGCTGAACTCGCTGATAAGCCGCGTGAACTATACGCTGGCGGGCCGCTACAACGCCACAGCCACCTTCCGAGCCGACCACTCCAGCCGGTTCTCGAAGGCCAACCGCTGGGGCTACTTCCCCTCGTTGGGCTTGTCGTGGAACGTTGACCGCGAGCCCTTCCTCTCGGAGGCTGAGCCGCTCACCACCCTCAAGCTGCGCGCCAGCGTGGGAAGTGTGGGCAACCAGGAGATAGGCGACTACGAGTATGCTGCGAGCTACACGGCCAGCAGCTATGGCGGGCAGACGGCCTACTCGAAGGGCAACCTGGGCAACTCGAATCTGAAATGGGAGACCACCGTCAGCTGGAACGCCGGCCTGGATGCAGGCTTCTGGCAGGGCCGCCTCAATGTGGTGGTCGACTACTACTACAAGAAGACCAGCGACCTACTGCTCTACCTGCCCGTCAATTCGTCGACGGGACTCACCACGCAGCTCATGAACGCCGGCAACGTGGTCAACCGGGGCATTGAGCTGAGCGTTGACGCCGTCTTGCTGCAGCGCAGCAATCTGCTGTGGACTGTGAACGGCAACATCACCCATAACCACAACGAGCTGGTCAAGATGTCGTCGGACGTCAAGTCGCTCTACAGCGGCGAGTTGCGCGAGAGCATACTCCGCGAGGGCGAGCCCGTGGGCTCCTTCTACGGCTACGAATTCCTCGGCATCGACCCTCAGAACGGCAAGGTGCTGCTGGGCGAGCAGACCATCCTGGGCAGCCACCAGCCCGACTTCTTCTACGGCATTTCTACCTCCCTGCACTGGGAGCGCTGGGACGCAGCCCTGTCGCTGAAAGGCTCGCACGGTGCGCAGAACGTGAACCTGCTGCGCCGGGCCCTGGACACGCCGCTGGGCAGCTATAACGCTCTGGCCTACGTCAGCGACAGCTGGACGCCCGACAACCCCAGTACGGACGTGCCTGCCATCACAGGCTCGTGGGCTACGAGCTATTTGGACGGCCGCTATGTTGAGGATGCCAGCTATCTGAAACTGCAAAACGTGACGATAGGCTACACCCTGCCCCTGCGGCGGGCGGCAAAGAGCGTACGGCTGACCGTCAGCGGGCAGAACCTGCTCACCATCACCGGCTATAAGGGCTACGACCCTGAACTGGAGACGGGCATCGACCGCGGGGCCTACCCCAAGAGCCGCACCTTCTCGGTAGGAGCAGAAATCAACTTCTAAGACCATATAACAAACAATTATAGTATTAACAATTAAAGTAAAAAAAGGAGATTGTAACATGAAAAAGAACTATCTGTATTCAGCACTGCTTGCTGCCGCCATTACGCTGGGGCAGACATCGTGCAGTAGCAATGATGACGACAACAACGTCATTGGTGAAGAAGATGTGATCAAGACGCAGGATGACGTGTATGCACTGATCAATGGCGCCTATCGCCCGTACCAGACCCTCAGCTCGACCTTCACCTCGATGGTCGACACGCCTACGGAACTGGGCACCTCGTATCTGGGCAACGAGGAAGACGACGTCACCAAGATGGTGGAATTGAAATACGACAAGACCAGCTCGTATGCCAAGAAGACGTTCAACGCCCTCTATACAGGCATCGGCATCGTCAACGATGCCATTGAGAAGACCGAGGCATCGAAGTCGCTGACGGCGGCCCAGAAGGCTGAGCCCATAGCCCGTGCCAAGTTCTCGCGCGGCCTGTTCTACTCATGGCTCGTCGTGCTGTGGGGCGAGGTGCCCATCCGCCTGACCACCGCCGACGTCAGCACAGCGCGCCAGCCTATTGATGCCGTCTACACACAAATAGTAAAGGACCTGACCGAGGCTGCCGAGGCACTGCCCGTCACGCCGTCGGCCAAGTACAACCCCTCGAAGGGTGCCGCCTACGCCCTGCTGTCGCGTGTGTACCTGCAGTGGGCCAGCAATCCGCTGACGCTGGCAGAGGTCGAGGCTATCAAGACCTCGCGTGTTGACCCTGCACCCAAGAGCTGGAACACGGCGCGCCTGCAAAAGGTTGTGGAGTATGCCGACAAGTTGGATCAGCTGGGCGTCTACTCGCTGCAGCCCCAGTTCAAGGACCTCTTCGGCATTGCCAACGAGAGCAGGGACCCCGAGCAGATATTCACCATCTACCATGAGGGCGACGGCATTGACCAGCAGGGCAACCATCAGGACCACTGCGCATGGACCTATCCTTTCGAGGAGCAGACGGAGATTGTGCACATACAGCCCATCCACACCTTCAAGAACTGGCCTGACGACGACCCGCGCAAGCAGTTCAGCATCGTCACCAGCATCACCGACCCGCGCGACGGTAGCGTCCATACCTATCTGCCGCCGGTCACCCTGCCCGTCTATGGCAAGGGCGTGGACCGCAGCACCAACACCAGCGTCTACACCAGCATCCAGTACAACTATGTAGACCGCATCGAACTGCGCTATGCCGAGGTGCTGCTCAACAAGGCCGAGGCACTGGTACAGCTGGGACGTTCGGCTGAGGCTGCCACTCCGCTCAACAAGATACGTGAACGCGGTTTCGGCGACAAGGCTCACGACATTGCTTCGCCGACGCTGAGCGACATTCAGAAGGAGTGGGAGTATGAGTTCGTCTACGAGCAGCGCCACTGGCAGAACCTGACGCGCTGGCGCAACCTCATCAGCACAGTGCTCACCGTTGAGAACTTCCAGCACTACGATGACTCGTACGCAACGGTTGGTGCTACAGCCAAGGACGGCAGTGTGGTGAACGCCTTCTTTGCCCGCATTCACCGCTTCCTGAAGTCGAAGCACCAGAACATCAACGGCCACTTCTATCGCTTCCCCATCCCCTTCGGCTCGAACAACGAGGAGCTGGGCATCGACCAGAATCCCGGCTATTAAGTCCGTTCGAAGCTCACTGGTAACACTGAACTCCCAACGTAAAACGTTATGCGCAGACTTCAAATACTATTGCTTATCTGGGCGTTATCCCTTTCTCCCTTTGCCCTCTGGGGCAAGGGAGGACTGGGAGTCGCCGACGTACGCCGGCTTGTTGCCGGGCAGGATTCCTACATCCGCAGCATCCGCAGCCATTTCCATCAGCACCCGGAACTGAGCGGGCATGAGATGGAAACCGTGAAGCGCCTGAAGGCAGAGCTTCAGGAACTGGGCGGCTTCGAGATTCACGATGTTCCTGGGAGCACGGGTTTCTACGCCATTCTTGAGACGGGGCGCAGGGGGAAGAGCATCGGACTGCGTACCGACATCGACGGTCTGCCCATAGAGGAGAGTCCCACCAACGGCGGGGGAAAGCGGAAGCGATGGGTCAGCCAGAACAAGGGGGTCACGCAGGGATGCGGACACGACGGACACATGGCCATCCTGCTTGGTACGGCGCGCATACTGCACAGTTTGCGCAGCGAGTTGAGTGGACGCATCGTGCTGATATTTGAGGAGGGCGAGGAGAGCAATTCTGGCATACGGCCCATGATAGCTGCCCTGCAGCGCGACGGCGTCAAGCTCGACGTCGTCTACGGCAATCATGTGGCATCGAACGTTCCCTCCGGGCAGTTGTTTGTGAAGGAAGGTCCCATCATGGCTGGTATGGCCACGCTGGCTTATCACATCGTGGGTCGCGGAGGCCACGTGTCGCGCCCCGACAGGTCTGTCAATCCTGTTTTTGCTGCTGCCGACGTGCTGACCTCCATCTCCATCGCTTGGAACAACCAGCGCGACTTGGAGAAGCTGGTGACGCTGGGTGTGACGCTGCTGGAGGGTGGCAAGGTGTATAACGTCATTCCCAATGAGGTGTTTATTGGCGGTTCGCTGCGATTCTTCGACCAGGCAGCCGGTGAGCATGCACTCAGTCTGGTGAAGAGCGTGTCGGAGCACGTTTCGGCGGCTCATGGCTGTACGGTCAGGTATACCGACAGGATGAAGGTCGACCTGCCGCCAGTTGTCAACGACAGTCTCTATACTCGCTATGCGAAGCGTGAACTGGAGGCTCTGTATCCAGGTCGTGTCACTGCAGACCCGCAGTATGTGTGGTATGGTTCAGAGACTTTTGCCCTTTACAGCCAGCTGGCCCCCACGGTATTTGTTTTTGTGGGAGTGAACAGTCCTGAGGTGGGCAGCACGGCCGAGCATCATAGCGACAAGTTCGACCTCGATGAAGATGCTCTTCAGTATGGGGTAGGGGCTATGACGCAGTTTGTGGTAGGGCAATCGAAGAAAAGGTAAAAGGTAAGAAGGTAAAAAGGTAAAAAAGTAATAAGGTCATGAAGAAGATATATTTTGTTATTTCTGTGTTAGCAGCTTTTGCGTTGTCGTCATGCAACAGCAACGATGACATACTGAACAGCAGTTCCAATGGCGCCGAAATCACCATCAGCAGCGATCCAGACTGCTGCTCGGCCGAAGAGGCCTTGGCTGTGGAAAACTTCCTCCATACGGTGAAGCCCATTGACGGGCTTTCGCTCGAGATTGGCGGCCTGTATAGGATTGATGTCTATTCGCGTACAGGAACCCTTCATACGGGCTATAACGACCTCTACTTCGTTGGAACGAAGTTATCGACAGGCAACTTTATCAAGTTTGTTGACATCACAAACCTCAGGCCACTGATGCTGATGACGAAGATGAACATGCAGCACAGCACTCCGGTGTCGGGCGAGGTGACATTCCTTGATACGAAGCTGGCTGCCGTGAAGCATGGTTGGGTGTCGTTCGTCATGAGCAGCAGCGACGGCGGCTCGTGGACACTGGCTTACGATGCTGAAGTGCTGAATGAGACGGGCACACTCGAAGCAGCTGACATCAGCGTGTCGGCATTGTCTGACGGACAGAACTGGCTGAAGTCGTTCAAGGTGGGCGACGACGCCTACTACCTGTCGCTGGTGAACCCCACCGACTGGAAGACAGGAACAAATAGGATTACGGCTTACGTGTCGAAGAAAAACACGCCCGTGACAACCCCCTACGTACTCGCAGCAGAACAGTTTACCATTGACATAGACCCTCGCATGCCCGACATGGGTAACCACTCCTCGCCCGGCAACGAGCCCCTCATCCTGCAGGCCGACGGCAGCTATCAGGGCACCATCAACCTGACGATGACCGGACTCTGGCGCATCTTCCTCACCGTGAAGGACGCTCAGGGCAACGTGGTGGCAGGTGGCGACATTGATACAAGCACGCTCTATTGGGATGTCACGATTTAAACCGTGAAGCGAAAATCGTAAATCGAAAAAATACATGGTGCTATTATCTGTTTTACTATCTTCCATATTGATGTCAGACACGGTGGCCACCAAGACGGCTAATGTCGATGAGGTGGTCATCGTGTCACCGCGTCAGGGAGGCAAACGCTCGGCCAAGGGTCAGACGGCCAGCATCGACGAGCACTTGCAGCAGCTGGACCACGTGTCGTTGGTGCGCCGCGGCTCGTATGCATGGGAACCTATGGTGAACAACATGCAGACGGAGCGGCTTTCAACCACCATCGACGGCATGAAAATCTTCTATGCCTGCACCGACAAGATGGATCCCGTGACATCGTATGTGGAGAGCGGTAACCTGCAGAGCATCAGCCTGAACAGCGGACTTGACGGCAACCCGCAGGCTACGGGCAACATCGGCGGGAGCCTTGACATGCGACTGCGTAAGGTGGGCTTCGGGGCCGAGGGCTATCGCCAGAACCTCTCGGCAGCCTACGAGGCCAACGGCCACTTGCAGGTATATGGCACCGACGTAGCACTCTCCTCCAACCGCGCCTACACCAACTTCGGCGTATTCTATCGCCACGCCGACGACTATAGGGTGGGCGGCGGCGAGCGGCTTCTCTTCTCGCAGTTCCAGAAGGTGAATGCCTTTACCAACGTTGGCCTTCGTTTAGGCGGGGCTGACGTGGTGGAGGGCACCTTCATCTTCGACCGTGCCACCGACGTGGGCTATCCTGCTCTGAACATGGACGTTGGCAAGGCCGAAGGCTTCATCACCTCGCTCTCCTACAAGCACCTCTTCAGGCAGGCAAGCTGGGAGACGAAGGTCTACTACAACCACATCACCCATGAAATGGACGACACGCATCGCCCTGACGTGGCGATACACATGGACATGCCTGGGCGCAGCAAGACGGCAGGACTCTACAGCCTGTTCAGCATGCCCTACGGAAGGCACAGTGCGGCCCTGAACTACGACCTCTACTACAACCGTCAGTTTGCCGACATGACGATGTATGCCGGCGAGGCTAAGCCGATGTATATGGTGACTTGGCCCGACGTAGGCACGCTCTGCACGGGCCTTGCCCTGACCGACGACATCAGCCTTGGCGGGCAGCAGAACCTGCGACTCTCGGCCAAGTTGGCTGTTCAGCAGCAAAGGCTCAACAACGAGGAGGGCTGGCATGCATTGAGTGTGTTCTTCCCAGGCATGGAGGACAGCTACTACCAGGCGACAGGTCGGTTGGCAGCAAACTATCAATTGACGGTTGGCAGTTGCCAGTTGTCAATTGGTGGCGGGTGGGGCAGTCGCGCTCCGACGGTGACCGAGGCATACGGCTACTATCTGAACAACACCTTCGACCGGTACGACTACATAGGCAATCCGCACCTAAAGAACGAGTCGGCAGTGGAGCTGAACTGTGCGGCGAAAACGTCCGTTATCGAAGGACAATTGACGGTAGGCGTTGATGCCAGCGTGTTCTTCTTTTCCAACTACATCATTGGCCATACGGAGCAGCGCCTCAGTGCGATGACCATCGGGGCAGAGGGTGTGAAGGTGTATGGCAATCAGGACCACGCTACCATCGCCAACACAACGCTGAAGACAACCTTGCGGCAGAGGGTCCTCGGCGAGGGGGAACTGAAATGGAACGCATCGGTGACCTACAGCTTTGGGCGTGATACCGACGGCGACGCGCTGCCCCTGATAGCCCCACTGGCCTATGCCACCGACCTTACTCTCGGACGGGGCCATTGGCAGGCTCGCTTAGAGTTGCGAGGCAATGCCCGGCAGACCAGCTACGGCGAGAAGTACGGAGAGACGGCAGCGCAGGCATGGACAGTCGTTGGCCTGTCGGCTCAATACGCTTACCGCCTCGCCACGCTGCGCCTCGGTGTGGAGAACATCTTCGACCGCCACTATGCCACCTATGCCGACTGGAACCATATTCCGCAGAAGGGACGTAATATTTTCGTTAATCTATCGTTAGATATATAGATATGAGACAAATGATTATTTGGATGGCAGCCCTCGTCGCGGGTGCCGTGTTAGGATGGCTGAACATAGAGGCTGTCAACTCTGTGGCCGAAGTGGTGGCTACGGTCTTTACCCGACTGTTCCAACTGCTGGCTGTGCCAACCATCGTGTTAGCAATTGTGAACACGATGGCCCAGATGGGGACGGGCAGGAACACGGGGCGGCTGTTCCGACACACACTTACCTACACGCTGCTGACCACCGTCAGCGCTGCGGCAGTGGGGGCAATTCTCTACTTTGCCATTGCCCCGTCGAACCTGCCTGAAGAGCTGATAGCTCAGCAACCGGCATCCGGCGTGGATGGTGCAGAATCGGCATCGCTCTTTACCCACCTGATAAGCGTGGTGCCCAACAACATCGTCCGACCGCTGCTCGAAGGCAACGTACTCTCGCTGCTGCTCCTGGCCTTCGCCGTGGGTATAGCTTTGTCACGGCTGCCCGAGTCGGAGAACAAAGGGGTTATGGTGAAAGGCCTGCAGGGGTTGCAGGAATTGCTCATCCAGCTCATCGGCTGGCTCATCCAGGTGCTGCCACTTGGCATCTTGGCTTTTGCCGCCCAGTTGTCGGCCCAGCTGTCGGCAGGGATTGTGGCCGGATCGTTGGGCAAGTACGTATTAGTGGTTTTGGGCGGCAACGCCATACAGTTCTTCGTAGTCCTGCCCCTGTTCCTTCTGGCACGTGGCATTAACCCGTTGAAAGCACTCAAGGAAATGAGTCCTGCGGTGCTCATGGCCCTGTTTACGAAGAGCAGTGCTGCGACGCTGCCCGTCACTATGCGCAGTGCCGAAATGCGGCTGGGCGTCAGGCCACAGGTGGCACGCTTCGTGTTGCCAATCTGTACCACGATCAACATGAATGGCTGTGCGGCTTTTATCCTGGTCACCTCGCTCTTCGTGATGCAAAACGGCGGCTCTGTCATTACGGTGCCCACTGTGCTGTTGTGGCTCTTCCTCAGCGTTATATCGGCCATCGGCAATGCCGGTGTACCTATGGGCTGCTATTTCCTCACCTTCTCGCTCATGTCGGGCATTGGTGCTCCTGTGGCTGTCATGGGGCTCATCCTGCCCATCTACACCGTTATCGACATGGTAGAGACGGCAGAGAATGTATGGTCTGACTCGTGCGTAAGTGCAATGGTCGACCACGACTTGAAGAATGATCAGATGTAGAATTCGCTTGGGTCTACTAAGCCGGCACGCATGGCATACTTGATGACCTCGTGTGAGGTGTTGACTTTCAGCTTTCGGAATATGTTCTTGCGGTGTGTGGTGATGGTGTGAATGCTGGAGAAGCGCTCGGCGGCTATTTCCTTTGTAGTCAGTCCGCGGGCTATGGCCTTCACAATTTCAATTTCGGTGGTGGTCAGCCCGACATTTGCTTCCTCTTCATCCTGGTGTTGCTTCAAGAGAATCTCGGTAGCCTGCTGGCTGATATACCGCCTGCCGCTGGCTGCCGACAGCAGGGCATCGCGCATACACGTAAGTGGCTCGCTCTTAAAGACGATGCTAAAAGCGTTTGACGAATAGACGACGCGGCGCAGGAAGCTGTCGGTAAGATGGTCGCTGACAAGAATCCATGAAGCCATGTTGAACCGCTCGCTGATGATAAGAAGCTGCTGTTCGTCAACGAAGTCGAAGAGTGTGAAATCGAGAACAACGACGGCACCCTCGATTTCCTTGAGCAACTGTATCAGCCCGGCTTTGTCTGTTGCCCTTCTGACGGTGCATTTCGCATCTTTCTGACGGATGAGCATCTCGGTGGCGAAACGTGTCAAGTCCTGATTGTCGGCGAGTATGTAGTTAGCCATGTTAAAAGTGTATTTCTTTGTCTACCACTTCGCCCTTCAGAATCTTGAAGGAGTTCAGGTGAACGCCCTCGTGAAGCGAGAGGATGGCGTAGCGGATGGTGGGGTCGTTGGCCAGACGCAGGTCCTCTTGCGAGGGGCGTGAGGGCGACGCGGGGTGACTGTGCCAGTTGGCAAGCAGCTTCAGACCTTTGCTCCGTGCGTAGCGCAGCGCTGCGAACTGGTCCTTGGGTGCGAAGGAGAAGTGCTCGGGCGAGTGGTCGATGTTCTCCATCCAGTAGTTCTCGGTCACGAGAGCCTCCTCGTCAGCCCCGCCGGTGCCCAGCAGGTAGCCGCACGTCTCGTTGGGCGCGTCCTGCCGGGCCTGGCTGATCAATTCGTCAATGATATTCTGTGGTATATACATATAAAGCCCACCCAAGCCCTCCCCAAGGGAGGGATGTTTAATTAGACAATGGGTGCTCCGTTTTATAGGGTTATTACTCTGGTGATAATTGTATTCAGACATCCCTCCCGTGGGGGGGGCTTGGGTGGGCCTGCTTAAGGTCGCAGGCGGCCTGTTGGTAGTCTATCAGGTGGTCGATTGTGGGGTGGGTGCCGCAGATGGCGCACGAGTCACGATGCTTGACAGCAACCGTGCGGAACTGCATGGTCTTGGCATCGAAGGTGAGCAGACGGTTGGTCAGCAGCTGGCCGATGCCGGTGAAGTACTTCAGCGTCTCGGCGGCCTGGATGGTGCCCAGCATACCGGCGATGGCGCCTAAGACGCCTGCCTGCGAACAGGTGGGCACAGCGCCAACGGGAGGCGGCTCCTTGAATATGCAGCGGTAGCAGGCCGTGCCGGGCAGATGGGTAAACGTCTGGCCGTTGAAGCGCAGGATTCCGCCGTGTGAGAACGGCTTGCCCGCCATCACGCACGCATCGTTGATGAGGAACTTCACGGGGAAGTTGTCGGTACCATCCACAATGAAGTCGTATTCCTTGATGATATCTAGCGCGTTCGACGAGTCGAGAAACTCATAGTAGGTATCCACCTGCACATCGGGGTTGATGGCCTTAATCTTCTCTTCGGCACTCTTTACCTTAGGAACGCCCACGTCCTTGGTGAAGTGGATCACCTGACGCTGTAGGTTGCTCAAATCAACCACATCCGCATCCACAATGCCGATACGTCCGATGCCAGCTGCCGCCAGATAGAGGCTCACGGGAGCCCCCAGGCC
>JAFPVW010000034.1 GCA_017395215.1 Prevotella sp.
CCCATGTAGACAAAGAGGACAAGAGCACTGCCCCGATTCAGGGCACTGCCTATGAAACCCGAGTTACAATCATCAACGAGAGCGGACTCTACGCCCTGGTGCTCTCCTCGAAGCTGGAACAGTCTGCTGGCTGCACTTCGCGGTAAGGCCAAAGGACAATCGCAGGCGAATAGGCTTTATCAAAGCTTAAAGAAACAAATATCCCTCGCTGCTGCGAGGGATATTCTGTTTTACTTGCGTGAAGCTTCGGCTTCTTCGCGCTTGGCTTTGTAGAAGCGGTCGACGAAGTCTACCTGTTCGCGGTTGGGGCGCATGATGAGGGAGGCGCCGTTGGAGAACTGCATCGTGGTGGGCTTCGTGTCGTCGAAGGTGGGCCAGTAAGGCAGGCCCTTGGCATTGGGGTTGCCCGTCTTGATGAAGTTCGTCCAGTACTGCTGCATGATCTCGGAGACTGCGGCCTCGTGGGGGTACTTGTCGGGTTGCGACAGGAAGTGGCTGTTGATGTACATGATATCGTCGGCATGGGCGACGCCACGGCGACGGGGATCCTGAGAGAAGCTCATCGTGGAGGGTTGGGCGAGGTAGGCGGCGTAAGCAGGGCTCTTACCCGTCTTGGCCTGTAGGCTGACCCAAGCGTAGCTGGGCCATGCGAAGCCCATATCGCGGAAGGCGTCGCCAAAGCCGTGCCAGGCTTCATCGTCGTTGCTGCCTGGATAGGTCTTCAGTGCCTCGTCGGCCCAGTCGCCGAAGATGCCCTTGACGCTCTTCTGATAGTTCTCAGCGGTCATGTTGCCTGGTGAGAAGAGGGCACCCTCGTCGGAGTTGGTCATGACGATGACGGGTACATCGTTGTATTCGCCACGCTCGTAGAGGCGGTACTGGTCGTCGCAAATGACGTAGCCGTCGACACAGGGCCAGAAGCCTGCGAAGCCGACGTTGCCGTCGCAGAGCGACATGGCGTCCATCTTGCGGAGCTGCTTCAGCGACTTCTTCTTCAGATGCTGCTGGAAGGCGATGCCCTGCTTCTCGGCTCCCTTCTGAGAGGCGTCCATGCCCAGCGTGCGGGGATTATCGGTCCAGGGGGCGAAGGAGCCGCCACTCTGGCTGATGCAGCCATGGAAGAGGCCCTTGGCAAGAGGAGAGCCGCAGAGGAGGCTGCAGCTGATGGCGCCAGCACTCTCGCCAGCGATGGTGACCTTAGAGGGATCGCCACCGAAGTTGGCGATGTTGCGCTGTACCCACTGGAGGGCGTAGATCTGATCGAGCAGGCCGTAGTTGCCTGAGTGGCCTTCGGGGTTCTCCTTGGTCAGTTCGGGATGGGCCATGAAGCCGAGGGCTCCTGTGCGGTACTCGACGCTGACGACGACAACGCCGCGCTGGGCGAGGCTCTTCCAGAGGTCGCCACCATACCACTCAGTCTGGAAGCCGCCGCCATGGATCCAGAAGAAGACGGGCAGACGGTCGCTGGACGAGGTGGCGGGAGTGCAGATGCCGAGGTAGAGGCAGTCTTCGCTCATCATATCGGCCGTGCGACCTGGACGCGTGGGCTGCGGGGGCAGGGGGCCGAACTCATCGCACTTGCGCACACCTTCCCAGGGCTGGGCGGGCTGTGGCGCCTTCCAACGGAGGTTGCCCACTGGGGGAGCGGCGTAAGGAATGGCTTTGTAAACTGCGAGCTGGCCATCGAGGACACCCTCGACGTCGCCCGTCTCGACATGGGTCTTCAGAAGCGGTTGCTCCTGGGCGCTGGTCACCGTGATGACGGCAAAGAGCACGAAAAGGGTTGATAAAAGTCGTTTCATATTGCAAAAATGCTTATTTAGTTATTGTTTACGCTGCAAAAGTACAACTTTTTTTCGAAATAAAAAAATAATTCGTAACTTTGCAGCAAAGAAGTGAAAAGTGAGAAGTGAAAAGTGAAAAGTGAGAAGTTATGGAATAGGAACTATTGTAAGGTGATGGCGGCGAACTTTTCGCTGTTCTTTGCCTTCTACGTCCTGACCCCGTTGTTGCCACTCTACTTGAGTGAGCACTTCGGAGCCACGAAGGACGTGATAGGTCTGGTGCTCTCGGGCTACACCATCACCGCCCTGCTGCTGAGGCCCTTCAGCGGCTATTTCGTGGACTCGTTCCCCAGAAAGACGGTGCTCATGATCAGTTTCGGCCTGTTTGCCATCTTCTTCGCTGGCTATCTGGCGGCGTCGACCTTGTTGCTGTTCCTCATCGTCAGAACGCTGCACGGCGGACCCTTCGGGGCGCTGACGGTGGCGAACTCGACGGTGGCCATCGACGTGCTGCCATCGAGCAGAAGGACGGAGGGCATCGGCTACTATGGGCTGTCGAACAATCTCTCGATGGCCATCGCCCCAACGGTGGGCGTCTTCGTGTATAAGTACACCCACAGCTTCGAACTGCTCTTCTGGATTGCACTGATCGTGGCCGTCTGCGGTTGGACGGTGGATGCGACGGTGAAGCTGCCTGAGAAGGAGATTGTGAGGAACAGGCAGAAGCTGTCGTGGGACCGTTTCTTCCTGGTGCGGGGTTGGCTGATTGGTCTGAACATGGTGGCCTTCGGCTTCAGCTTCGGTGTGCTGAGCAACTATCTGGCCATCTACGGTAAGGAGGTGATGGGCATCACGGGAGGCACGGGCACGTACTTCATGCTCTGCTCCATCGGACTGATCCTGTCGCGACTGCAAGGTGGCAAAGCCTTGAGGAAGGGGCGCCTGACGCATAATGCGGGGGAGGGGATGGTCATCTCGCTGATCGGCTACACCTTATTTATAGTCATGCCGACCTTGATGCCTGCGCATCAATGGGCCATTATGGTGGGTTATTACGGCTCGGCCTTGCTGGTTGGACTCGGCAACGGACACATGTGGCCTGCGTTTCAGAATATGACCATCAACGTGGCGACGAACAGTCAGAGGGGTACGGCCAATTCGACCATCCTCATCTCGTGGGATATCGGCATGGGACTGGGTATCCTCGTGGGTGGTATCGTCTCGGAGTTGCTGGGCTACGGGGCTGCCTTCTGGACGGTGGTGCTGGTCAACGCGGCAGGTGTCGCCTGTTTCTTCCTCGCCACGAAGGCGTTCTTCCTGCGTCGTAACCTGAACGAGACGGTCAGATAAAAAATCATCCCCACCGATTGGCGGGGATGCGCATTATTTCTTATGATTCAGACTGTAGTCGAGGGCTGCGCCGATGGCGGTGCAGTATTCTGAATGCTTGGGTATGTGGAAGCGGATGTTGTAAAGTTTCTCCAGGGCTGGGAACACTTCCTTGCACTGAGGGAGTTTCGACAACTTGCCGATGAGCACGAAGTCGCGGATGTCGCTGCCTAAGGAGGCGAGCCAGGCGGCTGATCCTATCGACTGGAGCACCATCTTGATGAGTCCTGCAGCGATGTCTTCCTTCGTGGCGTTGGTCTGGGCGTTGGCGAAGTTGGAGGCGGTGGTGTCCATAGGCAGTCCAGGAAGTGGCTGGGTGGTGATGTCGCCGATGGTGAGGTCGATGTTGCGGATGTTGCCGTGCTTGGCCAGTTCGGCTACCTGACGGATATCACCCGTGTTGAGCATGATGCGCGCCAGACCTTTCAGCGTGCCACCTCCGACGCCGATACCGCCGATGTGGCGCATGTCGTCGCCATCGCACTTGACGAAAGAGGTACCTGTGCCCATGGAGACAACGATGGTGTGGTCGAGCTTGGACTCATAGCGGGCTCCA
>JAFPVW010000035.1 GCA_017395215.1 Prevotella sp.
ATCAATAATGTGTAGATAACAAAGGAACAAACAAAAATTCAAAATAACATAATCAAATATGAAACAAAGGAAACTATGGATGCTTGCCGCCATCCTCGTAATCATTTGCGGCACAAGTGTATTCACATCGTGTTCGTCGGACAACGACGACAATCCTGTTGTGCCGACAGACGAGGTGGAGGCGCAACTGCAGAAGATGACGCTGCGCGAGAAGGTGGGGCAACTGTTCTATGTGCGCCCCGAGTGTCTCGACACCACCATCCACTTCAACCAGCCCAACAGCGTCGACGGCAGTACGGACGACATCAGGGCCATCAAGTTGCAGGCCGTCAACGAGACCATGCGCGGCGTAAACGAGAAATACCCCGTGGGCGGCGTAATCCTCTATGCCCACAACATCGAGGACGAGGCACAACTCACGGCTTTCGTCTCCCAGATACGCACCCTCAGCGGCTCGCCGCTGCTCTGCATCGACGAGGAGGGAGGCCGCGTGGCCCGCATCGCCAACAACGGGAACTTCGCAGTGGAGAAGTTTGAGTCGATGGCGGCCATCGGTGCCACGGGCGATGCGCAGAATGCCTACCACTGCGGCAACACCATCGGCACCTATCTGCGTCGCTACGGCTTCGACATCGACTTCGCCCCCGTGGCCGACGTGAACACCAACCCTGAGAACATCGTCATCGGCGCCCGTGCCTTCAGCGACAATCCCGAGGTGGCCGCGCCGATGGTCGTCAGCTATCTGCAGGGGCTGAAGGATGCCGGCGTGACGGGCTGCATCAAGCATTTCCCCGGCCACGGCGACACCAAGGCCGACACGCACTTCGGCTATGCGCAGAGCCTGAAGACGTGGGACGAGATGCTCTCGTGCGAGATGACGACCTTCAAGGCCGGCATCCAGTGGGGCTGCCAGCTCATCATGACGGCTCACATTGCTGCGCCTCGCGTGATAGGCTCTGACATTCCCTCAACGATGTCGTCGGTCATCCTGCAGGACAAGTTACGTGGCGAACTGGGCTATCGGAACATCATCATCACCGACGCGATGGAGATGGGAGCCATTACCCAGCAGTACACCAATGCCGAGGCTGCCGTGGGTACGCTGCTGGCCGGTGCCGACATCGTGCTTGGCCCGCAGAACTTCGTTGGTGCCTTCGATGCCGTAATCAAGGCCGTGGAGGACGGCACGCTCACCGAGGAGCGCATCAACCAGAGCGTGCGCCGCATCTTGCGGCTGAAGAAGCAGATAGGACACCAGACTCTACTCTGACAGTCAGAAATAATTAATATACATATAATAAAAGAAATGAGAAAGACAAAGAAACTTTGGATGCTCGCCGCCATCCGACCATTGGTACTCACCATAGTCTTCTGCGGCGCAACAGTTGGCTTGACAGCCTGCGACAAGGCTAACGCCCAGAACGACAATCCCGCATCAGCGGTGAAGAGTGAGGAACTGATTCGCACCTCGCAGAGCTGGGACGGCGTGGAACTGCCCGACTATCTGCAGGGACGGCCCGAGCTGGTGGCTGTGAAGTATGAGTTCCCCGCCGGGCAGAAACTGGGCTGGCACCACCACCCCGTGATGAACTACGGCATACTGGTGCAGGGCGAGCTGACCATCATCGGACAGGACGGCCGGGAGAATACGGTACACGAGGGCGAGGTGGTCGTGGAGATGGTGAACACCATCCACCACGGCGAGAACCGCGGTACGAAGCCCGTCATCCTCTACATGTTCTATCTTTCGCAGGAGGGTCTGCCCCTTGCCGTGCAGCATCCGGAGATTCCGCTGGAGTAACCAGCACCCTAACGTCCAATGATTATGATACATATTCATGAAGAGGCGGCACACTGCCTACTATGCGAGGATGCTCCCTGCACGAAAGCGTGCGAGACTGGCGATGTGGCGCGGGCCATCCGTTCTATCAGGTTTGGCAACGATAAGTATGCCCTACGTTTTGTGGCGAACCCTACCGATGCCGACCTCCAGAGGGCAGAGGATGCCTGTATTCATTACGACCGGCCTATCCGTATCCGTGAGATGCTGAACGCGGTCACCAGGCCATCACCTTCGACCACGACACCCGCCAGCCCTGTATCGTCGGCACGAAATGCGTAGGCTGTCACCTCTGCCGACTTGTCTGCCCGATGGGCGCCATCAGCCTGACCAAACGAATCAACAAAAAGAAATAACAATGAACAAAACAAAGAAACTATGGATGCTCGCCACCATCCTTATCCTCTGCGGCACCACGGCGACGTTGGCATCGTGCTCGAAGGACGATGACAGCCCCGTCGTCACTCCGGCGGCGAAGGAATACTTCACGCAGTGGAACCAGTGCGAGGCGCTGACCGCCTTGCAGAACTACGTGAAGGACGTGACCGATGTCAACTCACCCAATTATATCCAGGAGGAAGACCGCATCGCCACGTTCGACATGGACGGCACGTTTGTGGGCGAACTCTATCCCTCGTACTTTGAGTATAATCTGTTGGAGTACCGCGCGCTGGACGACCCCGACTACGAGGCTCCGAAGGACGTGATGGAGACGGCACAGGAGATACGCGACTTCGTGCGCAACGGCAAGCCGCTGCCCGACCACTTCGACATGAAGCACGCCTACGCCGCTGCCAAGGCCTACGCCGGAATGACACTGGCCGAGTTTGATGCCTACGTGAAGGCATACGCTGCCCAGCCCGCCAACGGCTTTTCGGGCATGACCTACGGCGAGAGTTTCTACAAGCCGATGCTGGAGGTGTTCGACTACCTGAAAGGCAACGGCTTCACCTGCTATGTGGTTTCGGGCAGCGACCGCTTCATCTGCCGCGCGCTAACGGAGGCCATCGGCATCCCCTCCAACCGCGTCATCGGAATGGACGTCAGGCTCGTGTCCTCCGCCCAGGGTACGGCAGAGGGCGTCAACTACACGATGGGCCGTGAGGAGAGCATCCTGCGCACCGACGAACTCATCATCAAGAACCTGAAGACCAACAAGGTAAAACAGATAGCCCAGGAGATTGGCAAGGTGCCTGTGCTCTCCTTCGGCAACAGCGGTGGTGATGCGGCCATGCACAACTATGCGCTCAGCAACCCGAAGTATAAGTCGGCGGCGTTTATGCTCATTGCCGACGACGACGTGCGTGACCATGCCAACCGCGAGAAGGCTCTCAAGTTGGGCCAGCAGTGGCGTGAGGCCGGCTACCACGTCATCTCCATGCGCGATGACTTCAAGACCATCTACGGCGAGGGCGTCACGAAGACCGACTTTTCGTTTCCCATCGATACGAAGCCTCTCACCGAGTGGCAGGCAGGGCGCACCGTTAGTCAGGAGGCCGTCGAAGCCTTTGGCGGAATTGACAAATGCTTCGCTGCCGAGCCGATTCCCGACGGCGTGTGGCAGCGGATGCAGGGCAAGACCTTTAAGGAGAACCCCTATATCGGGCGCGACGACCTGCGCCACATCCGCGCCCTGCACTGGGACTACGACAACCAGATGCACGTG
>JAFPVW010000036.1 GCA_017395215.1 Prevotella sp.
TATTATATATATTATAATATAATTATATATGCTTTTTTGAATTTTTAAAAAAGCATTTTGAACATTTGAACATTTGAACATTTTGAATGTCTTTATTGTTATATGCCGTTTTACAACGAATTTAGAAAAACTGGTTTTGTTGACTGTTGACTTTGTTGACTTTGTTGCTTTTTTCTTCGAAATCCTGCCTTTTTGCTCAGATAACTCGGAAAAACTCGGAAGAATTCGGAATGTATCATATTAATAATGTAACTTTGCCGCTGCAAACAAGAAGTGCAGCGGCAAAGTCATTATCGGGGGATTACTTGCGTGAAGCTTCGGCTTCTTCGCGCTTGGCTTTATAGAAGCGGTCGACGAAGTCGATCTGTTCGCGGTTGGGGCGCATGATGAGGGAGGCGCCGTTGGAGAACTGCATCGTGGTGGGCTTCGAGTCGTCGAAGGTGGGCCAGTAGGGGAGGCCCTTGGCATTGGGGTTGCCTGTCTTGATGAAGTTCACCCAGTACTGCTGCATGATCTCAGAGACAGCGGCCTCGTGGGGATACTTGTCGGACTGTGTCAGGAAGTGGCCGTTGAGGTACATGATATCGTCGGCATGGGCGACACCACGACGACGGGGATCCTGAGAGAAGCTCATCGTGGAGGGCTGGGCGAGGAAGGCAGCGTAGGCAGGGCTCTTACCCGTCTTGGCCTGTAGGCTGACCCAAGCGTAGCTGGGCCATGCGAAGCCCATATCGCGGAAGGCGTCGCCAAAGCCGTGCCATGCTTCATCGTCGTTGCTGCCTGGATAGATCTTCAGTGCCTCGTCGGCCCAGTCGCCGAAGATGCCCTTGACGCTCTTCTGATAGTTCTCGGCAGTCATGTTGCCTGGTGCGAAGAGGGCGCCCTCGTCGGAGTTGGTCATGACGATGACAGGTACGTCATTGTATTCGCCACGCTCGTAGAGACGGTACTGGTCGTCGCAGATGACATAGCCGTCGACACAGGGCCAGAAACCTGCAAAGCCCACGTTGCCGTCGCAGAGCGACATGGCGTCCATCTTGCGGAGCTGCTTCAGCGACTTCTTCTTCAGATGCTTCTGGAAGGCGATGCCTTGCTGCTCGGCTCCCTTCTGAGAGGCGTCCATGCCCAACGTGCGGGGATTATCGGTCCAGGGGGCGAAGGAGCCACCACTCTGGCTGATGCAGCCATGGAAGAGGCCCTTGGCGAGGGGAGAGCCGCAGAGGAGGCTGCAGCTGATGGCACCAGCACTCTCGCCAGCGATGGTGACCTTAGAGGGATCGCCACCGAAGTTGGCTATGTTGCGCTGTACCCACTGGAGGGCGTAGATCTGATCGAGCAGACCGTAGTTGCCTGAGTGGCCTTCGGGGTTCTCCTTGGTCAGTTCGGGATGGACCATGAAGCCGAGGGCTCCTGGGCACTGGTCACCGTCATGACGGCAAAGAGCACGAAAAGGGTTGATAAAAGTCGTTTCATATTGCAAAAATGCTTATTTAGTTATTGTTTACGCTGCAAAAATACAACTTTTTTCTGAATTAAAAAAAAAATTTGTAACTTTGCAGAGTGAAAAGTGAGAAGTTATGGAATAGGAACTATTGTAAGGTGATGGCGGCGAACTTCTCGCTGTTCTTTGCCTTCTACGTACTGACCCCGTTGTTGCCACTCTACCTGAGTGAGCACTTCGGAGCCACGAAGGACGTGATAGGTCTGGTACTCTCTGGCTACACCATCACCGCCCTGCTGCTGAGGCCTTTCAGCGGCTATTTCGTGGACTCGTTCCCCAGAAAGACGGTGCTCATGATCAGTTTCGGCCTGTTTGCCATCTTCTTCGCGGGCTATCTGGCGGCATCGACCTTGTTGCTGTTCCTCATCGTCAGAACGCTGCACGGCGGACCCTTCGGGGCACTGACGGTAGCCAACTCGACGGTGGCCATCGATGTACTGCCATCGAGTCGCAGGACGGAGGGCATCGGCTACTACGGGCTGTCGAACAATCTCTCGATGGCCATCGCCCCCACGGTGGGCGTCTTTGTGTATAAGTATACCCACAGCTTCGAACTGCTCTTCTGGATCGCACTGATCGTGGCCGTCTGCGGTTGGACGGTGGATGCGACGGTTGATCTGAAGCCGAGGAATGTGGAGTGTGGAGTGAGGAGTGAGAATAGTTCTGCGGCATTCCATATTCCACTGTCGTGGGACCGTTTCTTCCTGGTGCGGGGCTGGCTGATAGGTCTGAACATGGTGGCCTTCGGCTTCAGCTTCGGTGTGCTGAGCAACTATCTGGCCATCTACGGTAAGGAGGTGATGGGTATCACGGGTGGCACGGGCACGTACTTCATGCTCTGCTCCATCGGACTGATCCTGTCGCGACTGCAAGGTGGCAAAGCCCTGAGGAAGGGGCGCCTGACGCATAATGCGGGGGAGGGGATGGTGATCTCGCTGATCGGCTACACCTTATTTATATTGATGCCGTCCTTGATGCCAGGGCATCAAGGGGCCATCATGGTGGCTTATTATGGATCGGCGTTGCTGATCGGACTTGGCAACGGACACCTGTGGCCTGCGTTCCAGAATATGACCATCAACGTGGCTACGAACAGTCAGAGGGGTACGGCCAATTCGACCATCCTCATCTCGTGGGATATCGGTATGGGACTGGGTATCCTCGTGGGTGGTGTCGTCTCGGAGTTGCTGGGCTACGGGGCTGCCTTCTGGACCGTGGTGCTGGTCAACGCGGCTGGTGTCGCCTGCTTCTTCCTGGCTACGAAGGCGTTCTTCCTGCGTCGTAACCTGAACGAGACGGTCAGGTAAAAAAATGATCCCCGCTGATTGGCGGGGATGAGCATTATTTCTTTTGATTCAGACTGTAATCGAGGGCTGCGCCGATGGCGGTGCAGTATTCTGAATGCTTGGGTATGTGGAAGCGGATGTTGTAAAGCTTCTCCAGGGCTGGGAACACTTCCTTGCACTGAGGGAGTTTCGACAACTTGCCGATGAGGACGAAGTCGCGGATGTCGCTGCCTAAGGAGGCGAGCCAGGCGGCTGAGCCTATCGACTGGAGCACCATCTTGATGAGTCCAGCGGCGATGTCTTCCTTCGTGGCGTTGGTCTGGGCATTGGCGAAGTTGGAGGCGGTGGTGTCCATAGGCAGTCCAGGCAACGGCTGGGTGGTGATGTCGCCGATGGTGAGGTCGATGTTGCGGATATTGCCGCGCTTGGCCAGTTCGGCCACCTGACGGATATCGCCCGTGTTGAGCATGATGCGTGCCAGACCTTTCAGCGTGCCACCTCCGACGCCGATACCGCCGATGTGGCGCATGTCGTCGCCATCGCACTTGACGAAAGAGGTACCTGTGCCCATGGAGACAACGATGGTGTGGTCGAGCTTGGACTCATAGCGGGCTCCA
>JAFPVW010000001.1 GCA_017395215.1 Prevotella sp.
AATAGAACGGGAAATACAAATGTTTGTTTTGTATAAACTAATTTTGTTCACTTACTTATTAAATTCGTTTCACCAACTTGGCTGGATTGCGTCTGCTATCCCATATATCATCAATCCAGATTGATGTGCTCGTAACGTGGTAAATAACTCTGTAGTTTTTTGTAAGCGTTTTTGAACGATAAAGCCTTTCCCTTCCTGCCAGTAGCATTTCAGGATGGGCTGCAGTTGGATACTTCAGAATTTCCTCGCTGCACTTCTTCATCTTGTCGATGAATCTGCCAGCCGACCTTTGTCCTGCATACTCAGCGTAAACATCCACAATTCGCAAAAACTCTGTGCGAGACCGTTTAGTAAACCTCAGTTGCATATTGTCTGACTCGCTGTCTTGCTTCGCTTATTACGCCTTTCCAGTCGTATGTTTCACCTATCTCAATCTCTTGTTCTGCCTCCTCAATCCTGCTTATGGCTTCTTCGTATGTAGATGGACCGGCCAAAGGCTCCTTAAAGGTATCCGGCAGTTCTGTATATGACGCAGCCCCCATTGGTTCTTCTGCCTTCATACAGCCAAAGCCATCCTCTTCTTCTATCTTCGGATATCTCTTTTCTTCCATAATTCCAAGTGTTAAAGCGACGGTGCAAAGATAAACAAAAAACTCCGAACCGCCAAGCGATTCGGAGATTTTTTCTTCAGAGACTCTATGTCTTTTCTTAAAAGCTGTTGCGAATGTAGTCGACTATCCACTGGCCGACCTCGCGGGTGCCGTACTTGGCACCGCCGTCGACCTGGATCTCGGGGGTGCGGACGTTGGCGGCGAGCGAGGCATCGACGGCATCGCGGACGAGACGGCCCTCGGCGACAAGGCCGAAGTGCTCGAGAAGCATGGCGGCAGAGAGAATCTGAGCCAGGGGGTTGGCGAGGTTCTGACCGGCAGCCTGCGGCCATGAGCCGTGGACGGGTTCGAAGAGCGGCGTGTGCTCGCCCAGCGAACTGGAGGGCTGCAGCCCCATGGAGCCGGTGATGCTCGAAGTCTCGTCAGTGAGGATGTCGCCGAAGGTGTTCTCAGTAACGATGACGTCGAAGAAGCGGGGCTCGGTGAGCACGCGCATCGAGGCGTTGTCGATGAACATGTAGTCGGTCGTGACCTCGGGGTACTGAGGCTCCATCTCCTTGGCTATCTGTCGCCACAGTCGGCTGGAGGCCAGGATGTTGGCCTTGTCGACGACGGTGAGGTGGCGGTGGCGCGCCATAGCCGTATCGAAGGCTACGCGCAGTATGCGCTCAATCTCGGGACGGGTGTAGACATCGGTGTCGTAGGCACGGTCGTTGTCCTGGTACTTCTCGCCGAAGTACATGCCGCCGGTGAGCTCGCGGATGACCACGAAGTCGGCACCGCGCAGCAGTTCCTCCTTCAGCGGCGACTTGTGGAGCAGACAGTCGAAGGTGGCCACAGGGCGCACGTTGGCAAAGAGGCCCAGCTTCTTGCGCATGGCCAGCAGGCCGGTTTCTGGGCGGATTTTGGCCGTGGGGTCATTGTCGTACTTCGGGTCGCCGACGGCAGCAAAAAGGACGGCGTCGGCACGCATGCAGACATCGTGGGTGGCGTCGGGGTAAGGGTCGCCGACGGCATCGATGGCACAAGCACCGACGAGTGCCTCTTCGTATTCAAACTGGTGTCCACACTTCTGGGCAACGGCATCGAGCACGGCAACGCCCTGTTTCATAATCTCCGGACCTATTCCATCGCCCGGCAGGATGGCAATCTTAAGTTTCATAATTCGTTATTCTGTTCGTTTTCTATAATGTTAAGCATTTTGAAGGTGGCCTTGATGGCGGCCTCAGTCTGGTCGGCATCGAGACCTCGGGTGCGCAGCAGCCGGCCGTTGTCGTCCCAGGTGATGACGGTCTGTACCAAGGCATCGGTGCGGCCGCCGGGGGGAATGGTGACAGCATAGTTGGCCAGCGTGGGGAACGTGCGGTCGAGATACTTGCGGTAGATGTAGCGCAGGGCCTTGACGAAGGCGTCGTACTGACCGTCGCCGGTGCCTGCCGCCTCATACTGCTGACCATTGATCTCGACTTTGATGTTTGCTCCAGGCTTCAGACCGTAAGCTGTTGAAACGACGTAGCTTACCAACTTCACCTTATCGTCCGGTGTATCGTGCTTCAGCACATCGCTGACGATGTAAGGCAGGTCCTCCTGAGTGACGATTTCCTTCTTGTCGCCCAACTCGGTGATACGCTCGGTGACGCGGCGCTGCTGCTCGGGCGTCAGCTCCAGGCCCAGCTCCTCGAGGTTCTTGGCGATGTTGGCGCGACCGCTGGTCTTGCCCAGGGCATACTCGCGGCGACGACCAAAGCGCTCGGGCACGAGGTCGTTCTGGTAGAGGCGGTCCTTCTTGTCACCGTCGGCATGGACACCAGCCACCTGGGTGAAGACGTTGTCGCCGATGATGGGCTGGTTGGGGGCCACGGCGATGCCGCTGTAGCTCTCGACCATGCGGCTGATGGCATTGAGCTTGTCCTCGACGATGCTGGTGCGGGCGCGGAACTGGTCCTTCAGGATGACCTGCACGCTTGAGAGCGGGGCATTGCCGCAGCGCTCGCCGAGGCCGTTGACGGTGACATGAAGGCCCTGTGCACCGCTGTAGACGGCTGCCAGGGAGTTCGAGACAGCCAGGTCGTAGTCGTTGTGGGCGTGGAAGTCGAAGTGGGTGTCGGGGTAGCGCTTCACCATCTTACGCATGTAGTCGATAACCTGCAGGGGGTTCATGATACCGAGGGTGTCGGGCAGCATGAAGCGGCGGATGCCGCTGTCGACGAGGGCATCCATGAGCTGGTAGACGTACTGGGGCGAGTCCTTCATGCCGTTCGACCAGTCCTCGAGGTAGAGGTTGACGGCCATGCCGCGCTCCTTGGCATAGGCCACCGAACGGCGGATGTCGGCAATGTGCTCGTCGGGCGACTTGCCGAGCTGCTGGCGGCAGTGCTTCAGCGAGCCCTTTGCCAACAGGTTGACGACGCGGCAGCCACAGTCGGCTATCCAGTCGATGCTCTGGTGACCGTCGACAAAGCCGAGCACCTCTACCCTATCCAGGCGGTCAATCTGCTGGGCGTAGCGGCAGATCATGCTGATGGCATCCTTCTCGCCGTCGCTGACACGGGCCGAGCCTGCCTCGATGCGGTCGACATTGAGGTCGTGGAGCAGCATGCGGGCAATCATCAGCTTCTCGTGCGGCAGGAACGAGACGCCGTTGGTCTGCTCGCCGTCGCGCAGCGTGGAGTCTAATATCTCAACAAAGCTTGTTTCCATTTTCCCATTCTGTGGTTTTGTCCTGGTTCTGTACGAGGAAGTCGATGTCGTCGAGGCCGTTCATGAGGCAGTGCTTCTTGTAGCCGTTGATGTCGAAGTGCTCGCTGCGGCCGGTGGCAAGGTTGGTGACCGTCTGGCGCGGCAGATCGACCTCGACCTCGGTTTGCGGGTTTACCTGGATGCTCTGGAAGAGTTCAGCGAGGAATGCCTCGCTCACTTGGACCGGGAGCACGAAGTTGTTGAGCTCGTTGTTCTTGTGGATATCGGCGAAGAACGACGAGATGACCACGCGGAAGCCGTAGCCGGCGATGGCCCAGGCGGCATGCTCGCGGCTGGAACCCGAGCCGAAGTTCTTGCCTGCGACGAGGATGCAGCCTGAGTAGGTGGGGTTATTGAGGACGAAATCCTCAACCACAGTGCCGTCTGAGCGGTAGCGCCAGTCGCGGAAGAGGTTGTCGCCGAAGAAGCGCTCCTCACGGGTGGTGGCCTTCAGGAAGCGGGCGGGGATAATCTGGTCGGTGTCCACATTCTCGATGGGAAGTGGCACGCAAGTACTGGTTATAACGTTGAATTGCTGTTTCACCTTGTTATTTACGATTTACGGATTTTCGATTTACGATTTATAAGAACTCACGTGGGTCGGTGATGACTCCTGTTACGGCGGCGGCAGCGGCGGTGAGCGGTGAGGCGAGGATGGTGCGCGAGCCAGGACCCTGACGGCCCTCGAAGTTGCGGTTCGAGGTCGAGACGGCGAGTTTGCCGGCAGGCACCTTGTCGTCGTTCATGGCCAGACAGGCCGAGCAGCCGGGCTGACGAATCGCGAAACCAGCCTCAGCCAAGACGCTGTCAAGGCCCTCGTCACGAATCTGGCGGTCGACGGCCCACGAGCCAGGCACTAACCAAGCCACGACACCATCGGCCTTCTTGCGACCTTTGATGATGGAGGCAAAGGCGCGGAAGTCCTCGATGCGCCCATTGGTGCAGGCTCCGAGGAAGACATAGTCAACCTTTGTGCCAAGCAGCTTCTGACCAGGCTGGAAGCCCATATAGGAAAGTGCTTTGGCCTCCCCAAGCCCCTCCGAAGGAGGGGGTGTCTGGATACTTTCTGTAATCCCGATACCCATACCCGGATTGGTGCCGTAGGTGATGCGCGGTTCGATGTCGGCGGCGTCGAAGGTCAGTTCACGGTCGAAGATGGCATCGTCGTCGCTGCGCAGCGTGCGCCAGTAGGCGACAGCCTTGTCCCAGTCCTCACCCTTGGGCGCATACTCACGGCCTTTCAGATAATCGAAGGTGACGTCGTCGGGAGCGATGAAGCCGCCTCGGGCTCCCATCTCGATGGAGAGGTTGCAGAGCGTCAGACGGCCTTCCATCGACAGCGAGCGCACCACGTCGCCACTGTACTCGACGAAGTAGCCCGTAGCACCGCTGGTGGTCAGCTGAGCCATCAGGTAGAGGGCCACGTCCTTGGCCGTCACTCCCCTACCCAACCGTCCGGTGACGGTGATGCGCATCGACTTCGGCTTCTGCTGCAGGATGCACTGCGAGGCCAGCACCATCTCCACCTCCGACGTGCCGATGCCGAAGGCCACAGCCCCCATAGCACCGTGGGTAGAGGTGTGGGAGTCGCCGCAGACGATGGTCATGCCGGGCAGCGAGAGTCCTTTCTCAGGTCCCACGACGTGGATGATGCCATTGTCACGCGAGCCCATAGCGTAGTGCGTCACGCCGAACTCAGCGGCATTCTTGGCCAGCGCATCGACCTGAGCCTTCGACACGGGGTCGGCGATGGGCTTGTCCTGGTCGTGCGTCGGCGTGTTGTGGTCGGGCATACAGAACACCTTCTCAGGGCGGAAGCACTTCAGCCCCCTTGCCCGCAAGCCGTCGAAGGCCTGAGGCGATGTCACCTCGTGGCAGTAGAGACGGTCGATGTAGAGCTGGGTGGGACCATCAGCCACCTGTTGGACAACATGCTTGTCCCAAATCTTGTCAAATAACGTATTCATTCCTTCTTGAACTTATTGATACAGTCAATATAAGCCTCGACAGAGGCAGTCACGATGTCGGTGTCGGCACCGAAGCCGTAGTACAGCGAGCCGTCATACTCCACCTGCATGTGGACCTTTCCGACGTCGTCGCTGCCCTTCGAGATAGCCTGGATGGTGAACTCCTTCAGTGTCATCTGCTTCATGATGATGCGCTTCAGCGCCTTGATGGCAGCATCGACAGGACCGTTGCCCGAGGCGGCGGCCTCGAACTTCTGGCCGCTGATGTCGAGACCGATAGAGGCCACCGACTTCACGCCCTTTCCAGTGGTCACCTGCAGGAAGTCGAGGCGGACGGCGTGCTGGTCGGCGGTGTCGGCACCAGCCAGCATCAGCACATCGGCATCCGACACCTCTTTCTTCTGGTCGGCCAGCTGCAGGAACTTCTCGTAGATCTTGTCCAGCTTCTTCTCGTCGAGGTCGACGCCGTTCATGTGCAGGCGGTGCTTCAGAGCAGCGCGGCCGGAGCGGGCTGTCAGCACGATGGAGTTGTCGTCGATGCCCACGTCCTTCGGGTCCATAATCTCATAAGTGTGGACATTCTTCAGCACGCCGTCCTGGTGGATGCCGCTCGAGTGGGCAAAGGCGTTGCGGCCCACGATGGCCTTGTTGGGCTGGACGGGCATGTTCATCAGACTCGACACCATGCGCGAGATGGGATAGATCTTCGTGGTGTTGATGTTGGTATCGATGTCCAGCGACTTGTGGCACTTCAGTATCATGGCAATCTCTTCCAGCGAGGTGTTGCCGGCACGCTCGCCGATGCCGTTGACGGTCACCTCCACCTGTCGGGCACCGGCCATCACGCCACTGAAGGTGTTGGCCGTAGCCATGCCCAAATCGTTGTGGCAGTGGGTCGAGATGATGGCGCGGTCGATGCCGTCGACGTGGCCCATCAGGTACTTGATCTTCTCGTAGTACTCCTGCGGCAGACAGTAGCCCGTCGTGTCGGGAATATTTACCACCGTGGCACCAGCCTTGATGACGGCCTCAACCACCTGAGCCAGATACTCGTTGTCGGTACGGCCGGCGTCCTCGCAGTAGAACTCCACGTCGTCGACATAGCGCTTGGCATACTTCGTGGCAGCCACGGCGCGCTCGAGAATCTCCTCACGGGTGGAGTTGAACTTGAACTGGATGTGCTCGTCGCTGGTGCCGATGCCCGTGTGGATGCGCTTGTGCTTGGCATACTTCAGGGCCTCGAAGGCCACGTCGATGTCGTGCTCGACGGCGCGCGTCAGCGCACAGATGGTGGGCCACGTCACGGCCTTCGAGATTTCAATTACTGAGTTAAAGTCACCGGGACTCGATACGGGGAATCCTGCCTCGATCACGTCGACGCCCAACTGCTCGAGCGCCTTGGCTACCTGGATCTTCTCAACCGTGTTGAGCTGACATCCGGGCACCTGTTCGCCGTCGCGGAGCGTCGTGTCGAAAATAAACAACCTTTCCATAATTTCTTATTTACAATTTATGAATATCCTTTTTTACTGTTTATATGCAAAAGAGCCTTTCACACTCGGAAGTGAGAAAGGCTCCATATATGACGGTTCACTTTTTTCTGAACTACAAGCACGCTTCATCACTTCCGACCACCCGAGGCAGTCGAATAATAATAATGCTGCTAATTAGATTCAGACTCTTCATTTTGCTGTTGGTTTGTTAAATCGGCTGCAAAAGTAATACTTTCCAGCGAAACGAGCAAGCATTTTGTCAGTTTTTTCTTCGTAAAGGTGATATTTTAACACTTCGCCCTATCTCACGGTCATGTGGAAGCAGCCCTGCTTCACTTCGTACTTGATGTAACAGCGGCCCTGCTGGCGCATGTCGCGCAACACCTCAGAGAGCACGTACTTCAGCGTATCGCTGCCTACCGCACGGCGACGCGGCCCGTCGGGCGGCTCCACCGTCTCGTAGCGGTTGTAGCAGATATCGAACGTCGTGCCGTATAGGTGGCAGGAGTTCTCGGTGGCATTGTGGTTGAAGCGCCGCAGACGGGCGACGTCCTCCTGGGTTCTGAGCACGCTGGTGACAATCAGGCGGTGAAGGGGTACACCTTTTATATATAAAGAGTCGAAGAACGCCTGGCCAATGTCGTGCAGCAACACCGCTGCGCGCGGCACCAGATAAGGAATGCTCTGATGGAGCGGGTCGACGTGATAATAGGGCGAGCTGGCCATATAGACCAGTTCCTTCTTGCGGGCCTCAGCGTCGGCACGGTTCAATACTGGCTCGACGCCCCATCTCCGGGCTGCCGTCAGCTGCAGGTCGTTGGTATCAGGGAATGCTTCGGGATAGCTGGCAACGGAGCGTATGCGGTGGGGCCTGGCAACCTTCAGCGAGGGCTGGGGCACAACTGGCAATTCGTCAGCAACCTCAACAACTGGCGGCACCTCATCGGCTGCTGCCGTTGTCCTGGTCACACTGGGAAAGAGCAGTCGCACGAGAAACAGCAGGAACGTGACTGCCAAATAGCCCTTCAGATATTTCGTTTTCGTCAGTTTCATCCAATTTCACATAATTCGAGTGCAAAGATACAACTTTTATTCGTAACTCTTGATAAAAACCTTCCCGAATTTGCATGAAATACCAAAGAAATTGTGTAACTTTGCTGCCGTTATGAACAGCTCGAACAACAACGCTACTTTCAGCGTCATCATGACCGTCTACGACGAAGCCCGCAAATTGGAGGAGAACCTGCCGCTATTTCTGGAGCAGGACTACGAGACGGGCTATGAGGTCATTGTGGTCGATGAATCGTCGACCGACGATACGGTTGACGTGCTGAAACTGCAGAAAGCCAAATACCCACACCTCTATACCACATTCCTGCCCAAGCCGAACCGACTGGTGACGCGACAGCGACTGGCACTCACGCTCGGCGTGAAGGCGGCCAAGAACGAATGGATCATTTTTACTGACATACAGACTCCCCCACCCTCCAACCAATGGCTGACGGAACTGGCGGAGTTTACGTTAGAGGGCACAACACTCTTGTTAGGATACATCAACCGCAAGACAGGCGACGTTCGCCTGCAGCAGTTTGCCAGCGTCGACGACGCACGCCTCTACATCAGCAAGGCTGAGCGTAAACGGGCTAACGGCCATTACGGCAAGCGGCTGCGCTACATACGCGGTAAATACGACTTCATAGTCGTACGCAGCGAGCAGGGACACGAGACGCTGCGCCTCTATGAGCGTGACGTTCGCGGACTGCGACTGTTGGGGCGCCGCATTGGTATCTTCTGCCATAATCTGTTCCACTAATACCGACCGCCAATGAATGTCCTGCACCTATTCCCCAAAGACAACGCATTGATAGCCAAGCATGCCAGCATGCTTGACGGGGGGAGTAAGGCCGCAGAGCATCCAGACATTGTGCATGTTCACGGATGTTGGCAGTATGCTTTGGTAAGCGCGGCCCTGAAAGCCCGTCGTCAGGGAGCACGCATCGTGCTGACACCTCACGGCGAACTGGAGCCGTGGGTTATCAATGACCGTCGGATGAGCGGGAAGCCCAGCACGACACTGCGCTGGCAGCGCAGGCTGGTGGAGCACTCTTACGTCGTCATAGCCCAAGGCAATTTGGAGGCAGACGCTCTGAGCCAGTTGGGCTGGAACCCACGTATAGAAGTGGTACGCAATGCGGTGGTCACCAACTCCATCACGCCAGAGGCTATGTTACTGCAGACGCAAGAGGTCTACCGCAAGGTGATGGACTCGAACACGCTGGAACTGATGTCCGACGATGCCAGACACCTGCTGCAGCTATTGCTGAAGGCAGGCATCACGGGCGACCGCCGATGGGTGACGGAGCAGGCACCTGACATCAGCGAACAGCAGTGGCGCTACCTATTGGTCTACGCCGACCAGGAGAATGTGCGCACCACCGTCGACCAAGGGGCTCGACTGCTCGGCATCAGCCATCCTTATATTGAGACCGACAAAATCAAAAGTTACCTGCCTACCGACTACAGCAAGCCCAAGCCCGAAGCCCACGACGCCGCCAGTCTCGTCAGCGAGCTGCACCGCCGCCAGCCGACGCTGCGCCACCTGGTGGAACTCGACCGCTCGCTACGCAAGAACAATATACAGGAAGACCGCCTCGTCGACGTGCTCGATGAGAACCGCCTGCTGAAATTCTTCCGCCGACTGCTCTGCATACTAAGCGAGCAGACGGGACTCGACGAGGGATTCATGCCTGCACGGCCGATAGACGACCGGCAGACGCAGGCCATCCGCAAACGACTACAAAACCACCTGAGAATATGAAGACAACTACAACTGATATGCACTACCTGAACCTGCTGTCGCAGTCGTTTCCGACCGTTGCCGACGCAGCCAAAGAGATTATCAACCTGGAGGCTATACTCAACCTGCCCAAGGGCACGGAGCACTTCCTGGCCGACATACACGGCGAGAACGAGGCCTTCGAGCACGTGCTGAAGAACGCCTCGGGCAACATCAAGCGCAAGGTGGGCGAAATCTTCGGCAACAGCATTCGTGAGTCGGAGAAGAAGGAACTCTGCACGCTCATCTACTACCCCGAGCAGAAACTGGAACTGGTGAAGGCCGTCGAGCAGGACATCGACGACTGGTACCACATCACCATCCACCAGCTGGTGCGCGTCTGCCGCGACGTGTCGTCGAAGTACACCCGCTCGAAGGTGCGCAAGTCGCTGCCCGAGGAGTTCTCCTACATCATTGAGGAACTGCTGCACGAACGCACCGACGACCAGAACAAGGCTGCCTACGTGGCCGTCATCGTCGACACCATCATCTCGACAGGCCGCGCCGACGACTTCATCTGCGCCCTGTGCAACGTCATACAGCACCTGGCCATCGACCGGCTCCACATCCTCGGCGACATCTACGACCGAGGCCCGGGTGCCCACATCATCATGGACGTCATGCGCCGTTACCAGTCGTGGGACATCCAGTGGGGCAATCACGACATACTGTGGATGGGTGCCGCTGCCGGCAACGACGCCTGCATCTGCAACGTGCTGCGACTCTCGCTGCGCTACGCCAACCTCGCCACACTCGAGGACGGCTATGGCATCAACCTCCTGCCCTTGGCCACGTTCGCCCTCGAGACCTACGGCGACGACCCCTGCGAGGAGTTCGTGCCCAAGCTGCTGAAGCCCGGCAAGATTGATGAGAAGACGCAGCTGCTGACGGCCAAGATGCACAAGGCCATCGCGGTGATACAGTTCAAGGAAGAGAACCGCCTCTTCCACCGTCACCCTGAGTGGCAGATGGAAGACCGCTGTCTGCTGGAGCATATCGACCTCGAACGGCAGACCTGCGTTATCAACGGGCAGGACTATGCTCTGAAGGACTGCAACCTGCCGACAGGTACAATGGAACTGACGGCTGAGGAGACTGAACTGATGCAGAAGCTGCACCACTCGTTCCGCGTCTCCGAGAAACTGCGCAAGCACATCCGCACCATCCTCTCGCACGGCTGCATGTACAACATCTGCAACTCCAACCTGCTCTACCATGCCTCAGTTCCCCTGAACAACGACGGCTCGCTGAAGGACGTCGAAATCTTAGGCCAGAAATATCAAGGCCGTCAGCTGATGGAGTACATCGGACAGTTGGTTCGTTCTGCCTTCGAGAACGATACCGAGCCCGAACTGAAAGCCTATGCCAAGGACTACTTCCTCTACCTCTGGTGCGGCAAGGACTCCCCGCTGTTCGACAAGTCGAAGATGGCAACCTTCGAGCGCTACTTCCTGACCGACCGCGAGACCTACAAGGAGGAGAAGGGCGCCTACTTCCAGCTGCGTAACGACGCTGATGTGTGCGACCGCATTCTCGATGCCTTCGGCGTCGGCGGCAAGAACCGCCACATCATCAACGGCCACGTGCCTGTCCACGCCTCCAAGGGCGAGAACCCCATCAAGGCCGGCGGACGACTGATGGTCATCGACGGCGGCTTCTCAGAGGCCTACCACTCGGAGACAGGCATTGCCGGCTATACGCTCATCTACCACAGCCGGGGATTCCAGCTCGTACAGCACGAGCCGTTCACCTCGACCAAGGACGCCATTCTGCGCGGCACCGACATCAAGTCGACTACGCAAATTGTCGAGATGTCGGCCCAACGCATGCTTGTGGCCGACACCGACAAAGGATGTGAACTGCGTGAGCAAATCAACGATCTCAAGCAACTGCTTCACGCCTACCGTCACGGCATCATCAAGGAGAAGCGCGACTGAAGTTAAAGTCTACTCCTGCGACAAGTCAACCTTGAGGTTCAGCTCGTCAAGCTGCTTCTGGTCGAGTTCGCCCGGGGCATCAAGCATAACGTCGCGGCCAGAGTTGTTCTTCGGGAAGGCGATGCAGTCGCGGATGCTGTCGAGACCGGCCATCAGGCTTACAAAGCGGTCGAGACCAAAGGCCAGACCAGCGTGGGGCGGTGCACCGTACTTGAAGGCGTTGATGAGGAAGCCGAACTGTGCCATCGCCTTCTCGGGTGTAAAGCCAAGAATCTGGAACATTTTCTCCTGCAGCTTGCCATCGTGGATACGAAGTGAGCCACCGCCCACCTCAACACCGTTGCAGACGAAGTCGTAGGCCACGGCACGCACTTTCTCGGGAGCCGAGTCGAGCAGGGGGATATCGTCTGGATTCGGAAGCGTGAAGGGATGGTGCGTAGCCATCAAGCGCTGTTCCTCGTCGCTCCACTCGAACAACGGGAAGTCGACAATCCAAAGACAGACGAACTTGTCCTTGTCGCGCAGCCCGAGGCGGTCGCCCATCTCCAAACGGAGTGTGCAAAGCTGGATACGCGTCTTGTTGGCATTGTCACCGCTGAGAATCAGCACCAGATCACCGTCATTGGCACCCATAGCCTCCTTCACCTTCTGCCAGACCTCTGGCTCATAGAACTTATCAATGGAGGACTTCACTGTGCCGTCGGCATTGAACTTTACGTAGACCAGGCCCTTGGCACCTACCTGCGGACGCTTCACGAAGTCGGTCAGCTGATCAAGCTGCTTGCGGGTGTAGTCGGCAGCTCCAGGAACACAGATACCGCCGATATACTGAGCCTCGTTGAAGACGGGGAATGTGCCCGTCCCCTTCAGCTGGTCCATCAGTTCGACGAACTCCATGCCGAAGCGCAGGTCGGGCTTATCACTACCAAAGCGGCGCATGGCCTCATGCCACGTCATGCGCTGCAGCGGGGGCAACTCCACGCCGCGCACCTCTTTAAATAAATGGCGGGCAAGACCCTCAAAGATTTCCAGCACGTCCTCCTGGTCGGCAAACGACATCTCACAGTCAATCTGGGTAAACTCCGGCTGACGGTCGGCACGCAGATCCTCGTCACGGAAACACTTGGCAATCTGGAAGTAACGGTCGAAGCCCGACACCATGAGCAGCTGCTTCAGCGTCTGAGGCGACTGCGGCAGGGCATAGAACTGCCCAGGATTCATGCGCGAAGGCACCACGAAGTCGCGGGCACCCTCGGGTGTAGACCCAATCAGAATAGGTGTCTCGACCTCAATGAAGTTCAGGTTGTCGAGGAAGTTGCGGATTAGTATGGTCATGCGGTGACGCAGCTCCAGATTCTTGCGGACGGCGGTGCGTCGAAGATCCAGATAGCGGTACTTCATGCGGATGTCGTCGCCGCCATCAGTCTGGTCCTCGATGGTGAACGGCGGTGTCAGGCTCTCGCTGAGAACATTCAGCTCGGTAGCCAGAATCTCAATGTCGCCCGTAGGCATCTTCGGGTTCTTCGACTGACGCTCGCTGACGATACCCTTCACCTGAACACAGAACTCACGACCTAATTTATTGGCACGTTCACACAGGGCAGCGTCCTTCGACTCGTCGAACACCAACTGTGTCAGACCATAGCGGTCGCGCAGGTCAACGAACGTCATACCGCCCATTTTCCGGGTGCGTTGCACCCATCCGGCCAGTGTCACCTCACGGCCGGCATCGGTGAGCCGCAGCTCACCACAAGTATTTGTTCTATACATATTTTATAATATTATTAAGTTTCGGGCTGCAAAGGTAAGCAAAAAAGCCGAAAGCACAAAACTTTCGGCCCATTTCTTTCGAGCGGTTTTTTTACGCCGACAGTCAATAAATAAAAAGGAAAGCTTTGTACTTTCGACTTTTTTAGCTACCTTTGCACCGAAATCAAATCCAAAAAACGAAAAGACATGAAAGGAATCGTACTGGCCGGGGGCAGCGGCACGCGCCTCTACCCCATCACAAAAGGAATCTCGAAGCAACTGATTCCCATCTTCGACAAACCCATGATTTACTATCCTGTGTCGGCACTAATGCTGGCAGGTATTCGCGAGATACTCATCATCTCGACACCACACGACCTGCCGGGCTTTCGACGTCTTCTCGGCACAGGCGAGGAGCTGGGCGTACACTTTGAGTATGCTGAGCAGCCGTCGCCAGACGGCCTGGCTCAGGCATTTATTATCGGTGAGGAGTTTATTGGCGATGACTGTGTCTGCCTCGTCCTGGGCGATAACATCTTCTATGGTTCCGGTTTCAGCGGACTACTGCGGCAGAGCGTCGAGAATGCCGAGCAGAAGGGGCTGGCCACCGTCTTCGGCTACTACGTCAACGATCCTGAGCGCTATGGCGTTGCTGAGTTCGACAATAACGGAAACTGCCTCAGCATCGAAGAGAAGCCCGAGTGTCCGAAATCGAACTACGCCGTCGTCGGACTTTATTTCTACCCAAACAGCGTTGTTGAAATAGCAAAGAACATCAAGCCAAGTGCGCGCGGCGAACTGGAAATTACCACTGTCAACCAAGAGTATCTCCGACAGCAGAAGTTGAAGGTTCAGACGCTGCAGCGCGGTTTTGCCTGGCTCGACACCGGCACTCACGATTCGCTGGCCGAGGCATCGACGTTTATCGAGGTCATCGAGAAACGTCAAGGCTTGAAAGTAGCATGTCTTGAAGAGATTGCCTACAAAAAAGGCTGGATTGACCGCGACCAGCTGCGACAACTGGCGCAACCCATGCTCAAGAACGGCTACGGCCAATACTTACTTCAGCTGTCAGAAGGGAAATAGCTGCCAATTAGCGACAAATACTACAACAAACTAATACTACCAAAATGATGAAACGACTAATAGCACTCATCACTGTGGCAGCTTCGGTTCTGACGATGACTGCACAGAACGTAACGGCGGACGACGTACTAAGCGTCACCCGCAAAGTAAACAACTACTTCATGTCGAAATACAGCGACCCGACAGTGCCTACCAACGTTAAAAAGGTAAGACCGTCAAGTCTCTGGACGCGTGCCGTCTACTACGAGGGCCTGATGGCACTCTATGAGATTGACAAGGACCAGCGCTATCTGGACTACACTGACAGTTGGGCTGACTTCCACAAGTGGACGCCACGCAACGGGGTGAGCACTTGCGATGCCGACGACCAGTGCTGCGGACAGACTTACCTGATACGCTATGAGCAGACGCAGGACAGCAGGATGATGGCCAAGGTGCGCGAGAACCTGGACCACCAGATGCAGACACCTAACAACAAGAAGAACGCCACGGACAAGACAAAAGGCACGCAACCCTCGCTCTACGGCTGGTGGACGTGGATTGACGCCATCCAGATGGCCATGCCTGTCTATATGCAGGTGTACAAGCTGACCGGCGAGACCAAATACCGCGATCATGGTATGGCCATGTACCGCTGGAGCCGTAACGAGTGCGGCGGCGGTCTTTTCAACGTGAAGGACGGCCTCTGGTGGCGCGATGCCGACTACGTGCCGCCTTACAAGGAGCCCGACGGCAAGGACTGCTACTGGAGCCGTGGTAACGGCTGGGTCTACGCCGCGCTGGTGCGCTGCATGAACGAACTGTCGCCCAAAGAGAAGGCCTACAAAGAGCTGAAAAAGGACTTTCTGCTGATGTCGGCCGGTCTGCTGAAGTGCCAGCGCGAGGACGGTTTCTGGAATCCCAGTCTCGTCTCTACCAACTACGCTATGCCCGAGACTTCAGGCACAGCCCTTTTCCTTTACGGCATGGCGTGGGGAATCCGCAACGGATTTCTCAAGGCCAAGGACTACCGGGGAGCCTGCGACCGTGCGTGGGCGGCAATGGTGAAGACCTCGGTTCATCCCGACGGTTTCCTGGGGTGGATGCAGGGTACGGGCAAAGATCCCAGTGCCGGCCAGCCACTGTCATTTACCAAGGTTCCCGACTTCGAGGACTACGGCACGGGCTGCTTCTTATTGGGTGCCTCTGAATACTATAAGATTGTGAACGGGGAATAGGCTGACGACTAATGTTTGTGCAGGTTTATGCACCTTTCTTGCAGAATGAAAATTTTTCTCGTAAGATTCTTGGCAGAATGCTAAAAACTTCGTACCTTTGCAGCCCAGAATGCAATTAACATACTCAGCTTAATTATGAACAAAAAATTGAAGAAGGTGCTCGTTCTTGGTTCGGGCGCCCTTAAAATCGGACAAGCTGGTGAGTTTGACTATTCTGGCTCCCAGGCGTTGAAAGCACTACGTGAGGAGGGAATTTCCTCCGTGTTAGTTAACCCCAACATCGCTACTATCCAGACTTCGGAAGGCATAGCAGACAAGGTGTATTTTCAGCCAGTAACCCCTTACTTCGTCACAGAAATCATCAAGAAGGAGCGCCCCGACGGCATTCTTCTGGCCTTTGGTGGCCAGACAGCGCTGAACTGCGGTACGGAGCTCTACCAGAGCGGCGTCCTGAAGGAGTACGGTGTAGAGGTGCTGGGAACCAGCGTTGAAGCCATTATGAACACTGAGGACCGCGACCTCTTCGTGAAGAAACTGGCCGAGGTCGAGCTGAAGGTTCCCGTGAGCCACGCCGTCGAGAATATGGACGACGCGCTGAAGGCTGCCCGCGAGATTGGCTTCCCCATCATGATCCGTTCGGCCTATGCCCTCGGTGGTCTTGGCAGCGGCATTTGTCCCGATGAAAAGGCGTTTGTTGAATTGGCTGAGTCGGCCTTCACGTTTGCGCCGCAGATTCTTGTTGAGGAGTCGCTGAAGGGCTGGAAGGAGATTGAGTTCGAGTGCATCCGCGATGCCAACGACCGCTGCTTCACCGTGGCCTCGATGGAGAACTTCGACCCGCTCGGCATCCACACGGGTGAGTCAATCGTCGTAGCTCCCACATGCTCGCTGACTGAGGAGCAGGTGAAGATGCTGCAGGAGATTACCATCAAGTGCGTCAAGCACCTGGGTATCGTCGGCGAGTGCAACATTCAGTTTGCCTTCAACGCCGTTACCAACGACTACCGCATAATTGAGATTAACGCCCGTCTGAGTCGTTCGTCGGCATTGGCCTCGAAGGCCACCGGCTATCCCCTCGCCTTCGTCGCTGCCAAGATTGCGCTGGGCTATACGCTCGACCAGATTGGCGAGATGGGCACAACGTCGTCAGCCTACGTCGCTCCGAGCCTCGACTACATGATCTGCAAGATTCCGCGCTGGGATCTGACGAAGTTCGTTGGCGTGAGCCGTCAGATTGGCTCGTCGATGAAGTCCGTCGGCGAGATTATGTCCATCGGCCGCTCGTTCGAGGAGATGATTCAGAAGGGCCTGCGTATGATTGGTCAGGGCATGCACGGCTTCGTTGGCAATGACCATACGAAGTTCGACGACCTCGACGATGCTCTTCAGAATCCCACCGACCTGCGTATCTTCGCCATCGCTCAGGCTTTGGAAGATGGTTATACGGTAGAGCGTATTGAGGAGCTGACAAAGATTGACGTGTGGTTCCTTGAGCGCCTGAAGAACATCGTGGACTTGAAGCATAAGTTACAAGATTTCAATAAGTTGGAAGATATTCCTGACGAATTCCTTTTAGAGGTGAAGCGTGCCGGTTTCAGCGACTTCCAGATAGCACGTTTCGTGCTGAAGTCGACGGCTACGAACATGGAGAAAGAGAACCTGCAAGTGCGCCAGTATCGCAAGGAGCGCGGCATCCTGCCCTCCGTAAAGCGTATCCCCACCGTCGCCTCGGAGCATCCCGAACTGACCAACTACCTCTATTTTACATACACGCACACGCCCGCGTTTGGCAATCCTGCCGGCGAGCAGTACAAGCCGAAACACGACGTCAACTACTACCAGAACGACAAGTCGGTGGTGGTACTCGGCTCGGGTGCCTACCGCATCGGCTCCAGCGTAGAGTTCGACTGGTGCTCGGTGAACGCCATCAACACGGCCCGTAAGCTGGGTTATAAGTCAATCATGATCAACTACAACCCCGAGACCGTGTCGACCGACTACGACATGTGCGACCGCCTCTACTTCGACGAACTGTCGCTGGAGCGCGTGCTCGACGTCATCGACCTCGAACAGCCGAAGGGCGTCATCGTCTCAGTGGGTGGTCAGATTCCCAACAACCTGGCCATGAAGCTGCACCGTCAGGGTGTGCCCGTGCTCGGCACCAGCCCCGTCAACATCGACCGTGCTGAGAACCGCGACAAGTTCTCGGCTATGCTCGACAAGCTGGGCGTCGACCAGCCCGCATGGCGTGCATTGACATCGTTCGACGACGTGAAGGAGTTCGTCAATCAGGTAGGTTATCCCGTACTCGTGCGCCCATCGTATGTACTCTCAGGAGCTGCCATGAACGTCTGCTACGACGACGAGGAGCTGCACCGCTTCCTCAACATGGCCACCGAGGTGTCGAAGGAGTTTCCTGTGGTCATCTCGAAATTCATGACCGAGACCAAGGAGATTGAGTTCGATGCCGTTGCCGACAAGGGCGAGGTCATCGAGTACGCCATCTCTGAGCACGTTGAATATGCCGGTGTTCACTCAGGCGACGCCACGATGGTGTTCCCCGCCCAGCATATCTACTACTCCACCATCCGCCAGATTAAGCACATCTCGCGTAAGATAGCCAAAGAGCTGAACATCTCTGGCCCGTTCAACATCCAGTTCCTGGCCAAGAACCGCGAAGTGAAGGTCATCGAGTGCAACCTGCGCGCCTCGCGCTCGTTCCCCTTCGTTTCGAAGATTCTGAAGCGCAACTTCATCGAGACGGCCACGAAGATCATGCTCGACGCACCCTACGAGCGCCCCGACCGCAGCGAGTTCGACATCGACCGCATTGGCGTCAAGGCCTCTCAGTTCTCGTTCGCCCGACTGCAGAATGCCGACCCCGTTCTGGGTGTCGATATGTCGTCAACGGGCGAAGTTGGCTGCTTGGGCGACAGCTTGAACGAGGCTCTGCTAAATGCTCTGATTGCAACGGGTTATCGCCTGCCAAAGAAGTCGGTTCTCATCTCCTCTGGTGGTGCCAAGGGCAAGGTGTCGCTCCTGGAGCCTGCACAGGAACTGGTGAAGAAGGGCTTCGAGGTTTACGCTACCGGCGGTACGGCTAAGTTCTTCAATGACAATGGCGTGAAGGCCACGCCCGTCAGCTGGCCTGACGAGGACGGCGAGAATAACGTGATGGACATGATTGCTGCCCACAAGTTCGACCTCATCGTCAACGTGCCTAAGAATCACACGAAGCGCGAGCTGACCAATGGCTACCGCATCCGCCGTGGTGCCATCGACCACAACATCCCCCTGATGACCAATGTCCGCCTGGCTAAGGCTTTCATCGAAGCCTTCACGGCTATGAAACAGGAGGATGTGCAGATTAAGTCGTGGCAGGAGTACAATAACTAATTGTGGTTGTCGAGAAACCAAAAGCAGTCTCTCACACCAATCAGAAAGAGGGGAAGTCCGTCGGTTTGGACTTCCCCTCTATAATTATATGATTCATTAGTACTATTTGAGCATCTCAAGTTCTTCGGACAGCTGCCCCCACCGTTCCATTTCCTCATCGAGTGCGCACTTGGTGTCGGTATATTCCGTAACCAACGTCATGTCCGATGCATTCTCGGGCACCATCAGCAGTTCGTCGAGCTCCTTCAGGCGGGCTTCCATCTGCTCAATCTTCTGCTCCGACGCCTTCACAGCCTTCTCGGCGCGTGCTATGCGCTTCTGCTGCTCCTTGTGCTCGGCGTAGGAGGAAGCCCCCCCTACTGCCCCCGAGGGGGCTTCTTTAGTTTTCGGAGCCGGTTTCAAAGTTCCGGTCAAAAAGGCATCGATTGTGGCGCCGACGGGAGCTGCCTGCGGGGCTTTCGATCGCAGGAAATCGTAGATGCCGCCCAAGTACTCGCGCACCCTGCCGCCACCGAACTCATAGACCTTCGTCACCAGGCCGTCGAGGAACTCACGGTCGTGGCTGACGATGATGGCAGTACCGTCGAAGGCGCGAATGGCCTCTTTCAGCACGTCCTTCGACTGCATATCCAGATGGTTGGTGGGCTCGTCGAGTATCAGCAGGTTGACGGGCTCCAGCAGCAGGCGAATCATCGCCAGCCGGCTACGCTCGCCGCCACTGAGCACCTTCACCTTCTTGTCAGACTCTTCGCCGCCGAACATAAACGCACCAAGAATGTCGTTGATGCGCAGGCGGATGTCGCCCTTGGCCACGTTGTCGATGGTCTGGAACACGGTCAGGCTCTCGTCGAGCAGCTGCGCCTGGTTCTGGGCAAAGTAGCCTATCTGCACGTTGTGGCCCACCTTCAGGCTGCCGTCGAAGGGAATCTCGCCCATAATGCACTTCACGAGGGTCGACTTGCCCTCGCCGTTCTTGCCGACGAAGGCCACCTTCTCGCCACGCTTGATGGTCAGGTTCACGTGGTCGAACACCACGTGGTTATACGCTTTGCGTACCTCGTCGCAGATGACGGGATAGTCGCCCGAGCGCAGGCAGGGCGGGAACTTCAGGTGGAGGGCCGAGTTGTCGACCTGGTCAACCTCAATGGGCACAATCTTCTCGAGCTGCTTCACCTTCTGCTGCACCTGCACGGCCTTCGTGGCCTTATAGCGGAAGCGCTCTATGAACGCCTTCATGTCGGCTATCTCCTTCTGCTGGTTCTCGTAGGCACGCAACTGCTGTTCGCGACGCTCCTTGCGCAGCGTGACAAACTCGTCGTACTTCACGCGGTAGTCGACAATACGGCCACAGGAAATCTCCAGCGTGCGGTTCGTCACATTATTGATAAAGGCGCGGTCGTGGCTGACCAGCACAACAGCCGATGCCGACGTGGCCAGAAACTGCTCCAGCCACTGAATCGACTCAATGTCGAGGTGGTTGGTAGGCTCGTCGAGCAGCAGCACGTCGGGCTTCTCAAGCAGAATCTTCGCCAGCTCAATACGCATGCGCCAACCGCCCGAGAACTCACTCGTGGGGCGCTCGAAGTCGGTGCGCAGGAAACCCAGTCCGACGAGCGTCCGCTCCAGTTCGGCCTCACGGTTCTCGGCACCCATCATCAGGTAGCGCTCGTGCTCGGTGGTATAGCGCTCCACCAGCTGCATGTAGTCGTCGCTCTCGTAGTCAGTGCGCTCGCTCATCTGGCGCTCCAGCCTGTCGACGCGGGCCTTCAGGTCGGCAATGTTGGCAAAGGCCTTCTGTGTCTCCTCCCTCACGGTGGTATTGTCCTGCAGCTTCATCACCTGCGGCAGGTAGCCGATGGTCGTGTCGGTAGGCACCGCCACAGTCCCTGCCGTCGGGCGCTGCTGGCCACAGAGAATCTTGAGCAGCGTCGACTTTCCCGCGCCGTTCTTGCCCACGAGGGCTATGCGGTCACGGTCGTTGACGACGAAGCTGGCATCCTGAAACAGGGGTTTCGTGCCGAACTCCACCTTCAGTCCTTCTACGGAAATCATTCGCTCTTCTAATTTTTGGGTGCAAAGTTACGAAAATATTCTGAATAATTTTGTACCTTTGCATCGGAATTATCAATAAAACCTCAGAACGTATGAATATTTTCGCCCACCTCATAGCCGAAAGGCTTAACATAGCTGCCAAAAACGTTGACGGCACGCTCGCCCTGCTCGACGAGGGCTGCACCATTCCCTTCATTGCCCGCTACCGCAAGGAGCGCACGGGCGGACTCGACGAAGTGCAGATAGGGGCCATCAGCGACCAGTATGAGCGCCTGAAGGAGATTCAGAAGCGCAAGGAGACCATCCTCAAGACCATCTGCGACCAGCAGAAGCTGACGCCCGAGCTCGAGAAGCGCATCAACGAGACGTGGGAGCCCGCCACGCTCGAGGACATCTACCTGCCATACCGCCCGAAGCGCCGCACACGTGCCCAGGTGGCCCGCGAACAGGGACTTGAGCCGCTGGCCCAACTGCTGCTGATGCAGCGCGAGCGCGACCCCGAGCGGGCTGCTGAGCGGTTCGTCAAGGGCGACGTCAAGGACGCAGAGGCGGCCCTGAAGGGTGCGCAGGACATCATTGCCGAACAAGTGAGCGAGGACGAGCGCAGCCGTCAGACGGTTCGCAGCGCATTCCGCCGCCAGGCTGTCATCACGTCGAAGGTGGTGAAGGCCAAACAGGACACTGACGAAGCCCAGAAGTTCCGCGACTACTTCGACTGGCACGAACCGCTGCGCCGCTGCTCGAGCCACCGTCTGCTGGCCATGCGCCGGGGCGAGGCTGAGGGCATTCTGCGCATCAGCATCAGTCCCGACGACGAGGAGTGCGTGGAGCGACTGAAGCGAAGCCTGCCCCCGTTCCAAGGCGCAAAGGCCTGCCGGGAGCTGCTGGAAGAAGCCGTCGAGGACGGTTACAAGCGACTGCTGAAGCCCTCGATCGAGACGGAGTTCACGAACCTGAGCAAGGAGCAGGCCGACGACGAGGCCATCCGCGTCTTCGCCGAGAACCTGCGCCAGCTGCTGCTCTCGGCACCGCTCGGCCAGAAGCGCGTGATGGGCATCGACCCGGGCTTCCGCACGGGCTGCAAGGTGGTGTGTCTCGACGCTCAGGGCAACCTGCTCCACCACGAGGCCATCTTCCCCCACCCGCCTGTGAACCACCGCATGCAGGCCACCGTCCACGTGCAGCAGATGGTCAGCGACTACCGCATCGAGGCCATCGCCATAGGCAACGGAACGGCAAGCCGCGAGACGCGGGCATTCATCGAAGATACCATCAAATCACTCCCCTCTCCCGCTGGAGAGGGGTCGGGGGTGAGGCTCTTCGTCGTCAGCGAGGACGGCGCATCGGTCTACTCTGCCTCAAAGACGGCGCGCGAGGAGTTCCCCGACGAGGATGTCACCGTGCGCGGAGCCGTCTCGATAGGGCGCCGGCTGATGGACCCGCTGGCCGAGCTGGTGAAGATTGACCCGAAGAGCATCGGCGTAGGCCAGTACCAGCACGACGTCGACCAGACCAAGCTCAAGCAACAGCTCGACCAGACGGTGATGAGCTGCGTCAACTCCGTAGGCGTCAACCTCAATACCGCCTCCACCCACCTGCTGCAGTACGTCAGCGGACTGGGCCCTGCGCTGGCTAACAACATCGTCGACTACCGTCGCGAGAACGGAGCCTTCACCAGCCGCGCCCAGCTCAAGAAGGTGCCGCGACTGGGGCCTGCTGCCTTCGAGCAGTGTGCCGGTTTCCTGCGCATTCCCGGAGCCAAGAACCCGCTCGACAACTCCGCCGTCCACCCCGAGAGCTATAAGATAGTCGAGCAGATGGCTGCCGACCAGGGGTGCACCGTCGCCGACCTTATCAGCGACAAGGACCGTCGCAAGGCCATCGACCTGAAGCGCTACGTCACCAGCGAAGTGGGACTGCCCACGCTCACCGACATTCTGAAGGAGCTCGAGAAACCCGGACGCGACCCGCGCGAGCAGATTGAGGAGTTTGAGTTTGCCAAGGGTATCGAGACCGTCGACGACCTGGAGGAGGGCATGGAGCTGCCGGGCATCGTGACCAACATCACCAACTTCGGCGCGTTCGTCGACATCGGCGTCCATCAGGACGGACTGGTCCATGTCTCGCAGATGGCCAATAAGTACGTGAAAGACCCCAACCAGGTGGTCAAACTCCACCAGCACGTCCGAGTGCGCGTGCTTGAGGTCGACCGTCGGCGCGGCCGCATCTCGCTGAGCATGAAGGGACTCAACTGAGCAGAAGGCCAGCTACGACAGCCACGCCGTAGATAAAGATGTTGCGCGCCGTCTCGCCGAGACAGGCGTTCAGGGCCTTGCCCTTGTTGATGCGCCGAATCTTCAGAAACGTGAAGACGTGGAACACAAGATAGGCCAGCGGCAGCAGGAAGGCCAGCAGATGGCCGTTGAGCCAGAAGACGAGCCCCAGCACGCAGGCCACGACGCCCACGCCGAGATACACCCACTGGCTGGCCTCGCTGCCTATGCGCACCACGAGCGTCATCTTGCCCACCGCCCGGTCGACGTCGCGGTCGCGGAAGTTGTTGACCAGCAGCAGCCCGTCGATGACCAGTCCGCAGGCTATCGAGGCCACAAACACCTGCCACGTGCATGTATGCAGCTGCACATAATAAGTGATGCAAACCGGCACGATGCCGAAGAAGACGATGACCAGCAGGTCGCCAAGCCCTATATAAGAAAGGTGGGTGGTGTAGAGGAAGCAGAAGACGACGCACAGCAGCCCGATGAGAATCATCTCGAGCCCGCCGAACCACACCAGCGGCAGCCCGACAAGACAGGCCACAGCAGTGGTCGAGATGATGGCCCGCTTCATCGACTCCAGCTTCACCCAGCCCTGCGCACAGGCCCTGCGCGGCCCGAGCCTCGTCGAGGCATCGTCGGCACCCGCCGTGTAGTCGAAGTAGTCGTTGATGAAGTTGGCGTCAATCTGCATGATGAACGCGAAGAGCAGACACAACAGGGCGGCAATCCAGCTGAACGAGCCCCCGCCGTGCCGACTGTCGACATAGGCCAGAGCCACGCCAATCATCACCGGAACAGCCGCTCCGCTCAGCGTCTTCGGGCGCGCTGCCAATAGCCATGCAGCGGGGCTGTCAGTCTTAATATTGGTCGCCTCGGTCATTTTTCTTACGATTTTGCTTGCAAAATTAAGAATTATTTCGTAAATTTGCAAAAATATTCGCAACTTTTTATGATTACCAACACTCCGAGCCTCGATTTGGTGGAGTTTGTCGAGACAAACATACTGCCCAAGTACACTGAGTTCGACAGCGCCCACAACCTCGAACACGTCACGCGCGTCATCCGAAACGCCCTCGAACTGGTGCGACAGACGGGTGCCGACATCAACATGGTCTACGTCATCGCTGCCTACCACGACCTCGGCATGTCGGGCCCGCGAGCCGTCCACCACATCACCGGCGGCCGGATTCTCGCTACCGACGCACGCCTGAAGCGATGGTTCTCGCCCGAGCAGATCAAGATTATGAAAGAGGCCGTCGAGGACCACAGCGCATCAGCCAGCCACGCTCCGCGCTCGCTCTACGGCAAGATTATAGCCGAGGCCGACCGCGACATCATTCCCGAGGTGGTATTCCGCCGAGCCATCGACTACGGACTGGCCAACTGCCCCGAGCTCGACCGCGAGCAGCAGTGGAAGCGCTTCCTGCAGCACATGCAGGAGAAATACTCGGCCGAGGGCTACATACGCCTCTGGATTCCCGGCTCGCAGAATGAGCGCCGACTGGCCGAACTGCGCGCCGTCATCGCCTCGCCCACCCTGCTGCGCCAGCACTTCGACCGGCTCTTTGAAGACTCCGCTCGCCAGTGACAAAAAGCTCATTCTGCAAGTCTGCTGATCTCCAAAAAGTTGAAAACAGTTATCACTTATCACTTTTTGGGCTTTTCTCTCTGATATACAATGTATTAGCAAGTGATAACGGCCTTTTTGCTTGTCACTTCTGGTCACTTCTGGTCACTTTTCCAGCGCTCCTTCGCTCTGATTATTGACATTTTACGATGAGTCTGCTTTAAAAGCCGTTCCTGCTGTGCCGCACTTGCGCCGCTCTCCCCGCCCATTGAAGGGAGGGGATAGCGGCGCGTTGTTCTTCATTGTCGGATTCATTAAAGTGGACTCGATGGTAAGCCTACTGAGACAGAATCTGTTGTATTAGTGTCTTATTTTAAATAAGGTTGACACCAAAAGTTCAAAAAGTTATGGTGAAACAACCAAATGAGAGTGTTTTTGTAAAGTCCTCCGCTCGTATCAACGATATGAGGCAAGTGTATGAG
>JAFPVW010000037.1 GCA_017395215.1 Prevotella sp.
CTACATCCCCTGGCAGGAGCGCGAGACCTACCAGTCGCAGATCAGGCTGACGCAGATGTATTCCGAGCCCGAGACCATCGTCTGGAAGCTGCGCATCCGCGTGTGGATAAAGGATGGGTTCAACTACCTCTGGCAGTCGCCCGCGAGCATCAGCGGACTGGCCGACGGCCATTTCCTGCCGCGCGACGTCATCACGGACAACCCCTGTCTGCTCTCGATCGACAACTGGGAGACCGAGCGCACGGGTGAGAACAGCGGGTACATCTCCACGACGCTGAATGTGTTCGGCATCCGACCCGTGACGCTCCGTCCCGACCGGGAGGAGCACGAGGGCAGGGAGGTGCAACAGGTCTACAGCTACACCCGTGCTGGTGAGAATGAATCCGAGTGGTGGGAGTACTATACGAAGAACTGTCTGCCCGAGGACATCCGTCTGAACCTCTCGTTCGTGCTGCGCGACCATGCCACCACGCTCCACTACCACTTCAACGTGGGCCACTATGTCGTGTCGTGGGACAACCAGCTCGTGCTGCGCATCGAGCTCGGCCCCGAGTTCTTCGATCCGAATAACCCGCACGGGGCCAACGGTGAGGGCGGCGACCCCGGCAACCCGTCGCCCGACATCATACTGCCCTACGTCGACGCCTACAACGGCACGGGCTTCGGTGCCGACGTCACTCCATGGATTGAGGAGCCACCGGTCGAGATTACTTTCTAACGAAAAAAGCGAATAGTGAAAAAGAGTATAGCTCTACATATAACAGTTCAATTTAATGTCTAATTAAAACTTAAAAAGTTATGAGAAAAGTCTTTTTATTTGCAGCCGCAGCGGCGATGCTCGCTGCCTGCTCCAGCAAGGACATCGACACCAGCCAGCCTGACGTTTCGACACAGGCCCCGTTGGAGGAGGGTGCCGTAGGCTTTGATGCCTACACCCAGCGTGCCACTACCCGTTCGGGGCAGTCGGGAGTAATGGATCTTACAGCTCTTAGGAAAAGCGGCTTCGGTGTATTTGGCTACTACACCGACAACAACGACTACGAGCAGTCGCGGACGCCTGACTTCATGTACAATCAGAAAGTGTATGATAATACACCGTCTGCGGCTACTGCCGCCTGGATGTATGAGCCCGTCAAGTACTGGCCCAATGAGTATGGCAGCACGGCAGTCAGTGATGACAACGACCGTGTCAGCTTCTTTGCCTATGCTCCCTATGTGGACGTGGCTCCCAGCAGCGGCAAGCTTGTTAAGTCGCAAAGTACAGACGACCAATGGGGTATCACCGGCATGAGCCGCAACTCCGCAGCGGGCGACCCGCTTGTAAAGTATATCGCCAACTTTGAGGCAGCCAAGAGGGTTGACCTGATGTGGGGAGTATGTGATGATCCCCTATGGGCAATTGTGCAGACAGGTTCCATACAGCAGTCCATCAATGATGGTGAGAAGGGAAAGCCCTGGCTCAATGTTGAGCGTCCGAAGGATGTGGACCAGCGCATGAAGTTCACTTTCAAGCACGCATTGGCTCAGTTCTCCGTTAATGTGGACGCCTTTGTGGATGAGTTCAGTAACAAGAACAACCAGCTGGCTGCAGGTACGAAGATCTACGTCCGTCAGATCAGCTTTACCGGTTTCGCCATGAAAGGTGCGCTGAACCTGAACAATACTGAAAAGGACAAGGCTCTTTGGCTCGACTACAGCGGTACAACGGATATCGAGTCAGGTGTACCCGTTGTGGTTTACGATGGACGCAAGGATGGCAAGGAAGGCATGTCCGGTGCGGATGCTAGCAACGAGAAGGTTCGTGGACTGAACAAGGATATCATTTCCAACTATGACGAAAGTACCAATACGGGAAATACGACGGAGGGTGTTACTGCCGTGACAAAGCCGCTCTTTGAGTCGACAACTCCTGCGATGGTCATACCTACGGGAGAGGATATGGAAGTTGAGATCGTCTATGATGTGGAAACAGAAGACGCTAACCTCTCAACCCGTCTTAGTGACGGTAAGACTTTCGGTAGCAGCATCGAGAACCGCATTTCAAAGACCGTCAGTTTCGGTACGGCAGGCATGGAGAACGGTAAGCACTATACGCTGAATCTACACCTGGGCATGAACAGCGTTAAGTTCGATGCTGCGGTGAGTGCGTGGGAAGAGGCTACCGTCAAGCCTGAGGCCGACCTGCCTCTCAATATGCCTTCGTTCACGGCTATCCAGAATCCGAGCGTTTCACCTATTGAAATTACAAGTGCCGGGCAGAATTATCAGTTCGCCGTTTATGGCCTGAACGCAGGTGAGCCTGTAACTGCAACTGTAGTGGGTGCAACAACCGGTGTGCTGACCGGCAAGACGGTTAATGTGGCCAGCGTGGGTGATTTCACAGGCGAGGCCGCAACAAATGGCAATGCCAACTCATCAGGCGTCGCTTATATCCGACTTTCAACAGATATCGGTGAGAACCTGACCGTCAGTGATATTCCTCAGGATGGCTATATCTCTGTCGTCGGTGGAACCAGTGGCAAGGAAGTTCGTATTGGCATCAAGCAGCTTGCTCATGAGCTTGGTCTCGGTGTCGCTTCGATTATATCTGAAAATACGCTCAACCTGACATCTACCGCATCAGGTACGACATGGTCAGGCTTGTCACCCGCTGCTACCGTCACGGTCAAGAAGAATGGTGTAGCCGTGGCCGGTACATTTACCGCAGCCGGCGTAGGTGCGGCTATTGGAACCTACTTGCTGCCTGTCAACGTGGCAGCCGGCGATGTCTATGAGATTACCGTCAAGGCTGGCAATGCCGAGGAAGAGACCTTCGTTGCCAATGTCGGTGGTATCTACTTCTCACCTGCAACACGCAGTCTGGTTTATAAGGCAACTGGTACTTATGACGCATACGAGCCGTCTTACTATGGCACCAAGCCGACGGCATATTCTGATGTGGCCTCAAGTGTTACAGCAACGGCAACTGTGGTCAGTGCAACCGATGCTACCATCATTACCGCTGGTGTGAATAGTGGTACACCTACAGTGATTACTGTCAAGAGTGATCAGACAGACAATGTCAATACGCACTGGTACTATACAGAAGCGACCAAGACCGCTACCTACGATCTCTATGTGACAAAGCAGGCTGCAACGATCAGCTTCACTACACCGACTCCGACGGCAGCCACGGCTGGTACACCTTCTGTAGTAAGTGAACTTAAGGCTACTCTGAAGGATGCAAGCAACGCTGAACTTACAGCAGACGGCTCGCTCGTAGACAGCGGCATCACATATACACTGGAGGATGATACTTACTTCGAGTTTGACACCACAGACCTGTATAAGGTGAAGAATAAGGCCGCAACTCCTGCAGGAACGTACACCGTTAAGGTGAATGCAACCATAGCGGATGGTGCCAACTATTCTTATGCGACCAAGACAGCGTCTTACACGATGACTGTCACGGTTAATCCGTAATCCTCTATCAAGGGTGCACGGGGGTGGTGCCCCGTGCGCACTTTGCATGAAAGTTGTTATTGGTTTAATGTTTTTCGATTCATGCAACCTTGACCCCCGGGAGATGATGGGGTGGGCGGGCTTCACGTTATTCACCTGCCGCCCTCTCCCGGTTTTATAAAGGGAAAGGTCGCGATTAAGCGAGAGCAGAGCCAAGCGTGCTTGAGCTATGCCGAGCGTGAGCGATCTCGATGTGAAACATCAAAAAAAGTAAAAAGGTGAAACATCAAAACTGGTAGGAATGACAAGAAATAAGATCATGTATAAGGAAGATCCGCCTGCATTCAGGTTGGAAACGCCAAGGTTCAGGGAGGAGAAGCCCGTGCTGAACGCCCTGCAGCTTATCCTCTGCGTTATCGGAGCCATGGTGGCTCTGCTGGGAATTGCGATGATCCTGTTGCTAATGACCAGTTGCTCGGTCATCGACGAGGACACGTCTGCATGTAGCCCGACGGAGGGGAAGGGCGATACAATTGTCTTCGGCGCAGTGAGCACAGAAGGGACGGTTCTTTCTGTGTCCGGTGGCGACAGCACTGACTCAGCGCAGGGCAGTACCCGTACGGCTGAGGGCACGATGACCCTCGACGGCACGGGCGGCACGGAGAGCCTGAGGGACAAGGGCTTCGGCGTGTTCGCCTGCCATACGGGCGTCCACCCCTACGTGAGCACCTCGACCACTGCCAACCTGATGTGGAACCAGCTGGTGGAATACAACAGCTCCACGCGACAGTGGCAGTACACGCCGTTGGTGTACTGGCCCAACGGCGAGGGCGGTCTCGACGCCTACGTGACGTTCTTTGCCTACGGTCCCCACAGCGACAACGCCAACGGCTGCATCGCCGACATGTCGAATGCCGGTGACGTGGGCGACCCCTGGATCGTCTACCAGCTCGGCGGCAGTGAACAGGCCGACGGCGAGGGCGGCTGGAAGGCCCGTCAGGTGGACCTGGTCTACGACTTCAGGAAGGACTGCCGCCGCGGCAGCGACCTGTCGAAGAAGGTGGACTTCAGCTTCCGCCACGCCCTGGCCTCCATCGGCGACCGGGTGACGGTCGGCTGCGGGCAGTCCGTCGCCAACGCCCTCAGCCTGGCCTATCAGGGCACGCCCCTTACCCTTGTACTGAAGCGGTTCACCCTCGACTACGTGCTGACGCGCAAGGGGCGACTGATCCTCAACAGCAACGGCCAGCCCAACTGGGAGGCCGTGGAGTCGGAGGACTCCAAGGTCCACCGGCTGATCACCTTCGAGCCCGACCAGCGTATGGCCTATGTCGGCACGTCAAGCCGCTGCGACACCTACACGTACCAGACCGAGGCCGGCAACGGCGTGTTCTACATCCCCGTGGAGTCTGGGCTTGACAGGCAGCGCATCGAGCTCACCGCCGACTACGAGGTGCAGGCGGGCAGCCCCGCCACGGTGGTCTGGGAGGGACGGATGACCGGCTCCACCGACCTGTCGATGAGTGCCGAGGCCAGCAAGGGCCGCAACCTCACCGTGACGCTCCAGATGCCCGAGGTCACCTGTACAGGCGGTGAACTGACCACCGCCTCCGTAGGACAGGTCATCTGTTCCCACGGGCGTGTCCACGATGCTTCGACGGCTCCCTTGTCATGCCTCGGTGCGAAGGTGGCCGTCGTCACCTATGTCGGCAGCGGCATCGGCATTGCCTCGCCCTACAACCACGGCCTGGCCCTCGCCCTCGAGGATGCGCCCTACGGCAATGCGGAAACATACGTGTGGGCCAATGCTGCGGATGCCGCCTCGGCCTGGCAGTACCAGTATCTCGCCGCAGCGGGTGCCCATCCCGACGGCACGAGCGCCTGGTTTCTGCCCAGCCAGAGCCAGTGGAACCTGATGGTGATGGCTGTTACGGGCGACTACACGGGTCTGACCGCGAGCGAGAACGATGCCTACAAGGCCGCGATGTTCAACCCGACTCTGACAGCAGCGGGAGCCACGGGTGTCAGGGGCGCAGCCAACGAGCTCTACTGGTCGTCGACGGCCAGCAGCGACAGCAATGCCTACTACATGAGCTTCGAGTCGGGCAAGTCGAACAGCACGGCCAAGACCACGCCCTACTACGTGCGTCCCGTGCTGGCGTTCTGACGTGTCAGTCCGTTAAGTACATCATATATTACGACATATATTACAGTTCACTTTATTGTTTAACATTTTAATTTTAAAGCTTATGAAGAAATGTTTTTTGTTTTCCGCCCTGCTGGCAGCCATGATGCTGACCGGCTGTTCGGAAAGTGTTGACGTCGGCAAGCAGCCGGAGCCCGCCGAAAACGGCGGCTTGGCCGTGCCCGGTGAGACGCCCGTGACCTTCAGTGCCTACCAGGAGCGCAGTGTCACCCGTGGCGGCCTGGTCGGCAATCTCGACCTGGATGCCATCAAACAGGCCTCCGACGACGGCGGCGGCTTCGGCGTGTTCGCCTACTACACCGACCTGAAGAAGTACGACCAGACGTACATCCCCAACTTCATGTACAACCAGAAAGTGGAGTACAACGATGCAACCAGTGCCTGGGAGTATTCACCTGTATTGTATTGGCCCAACGAGTACGGCTCTGATGCCCAAAGCGACGACGAGGACAAGGTCAGCTTCTTTGCATACGCTCCCTACGTGAAGGCCGCCTCTCCGGCAGCAGGCAGCGTGGATAATGCCGAGTGGGGTATCACCGGTTTCTCGCGCAACACCACGGCGGGCGACCCCATCGTGAAGTACATTGCCTCGTTCGACCCCGCCAAGTCGGTCGACCTTTGCTGGGGTGTCGTCGGCTCTTCCGAGGCCAGCTGGGGCAAGATCGAAGGCAGTACCACGCAGTCGATGACTGTCGGCCTGCCCTGGCTCAATGTAGAGCATCCTAAGGCTATCGACCAGCGTCTGAAGTTCACCTTCAAGCACGCCCTGTCGCAGCTGAACGTGCAGATCGACGCCGATCCCGACCTGTCGGCTCATAACGAGGAGGCCGAGCTCGCAACCGGTACGAAGGTCTACGTACGCTCCATCTCGTTCACGGGTATCGCCCTGCAAGGTGCGCTCAACCTGAATAATACTGTCAGCAACATGGCTACGTGGCTCGACTACAGCGGTTCCACTGACCTGCCTTACGGCCAGAGTGTTACCGTGAAGGACGGTCGCCGCGACGGTCGCGAGGGTACTAGCGGTGCCGAGGCCAACAACGAGACGCCGAAGGGTCTGAACAGCGCGATCATCCAGAACTCTACGGAGACATCCGGAGTGACCCATGAGCTGCAGAACTTGTTTCAGCCCCAGACCGTGATTCCCGCTTCTGATGATGCCCATTATGCCGACTCATTGGCCAAGGCCCTGGCCGAACCCGTCTATGTGATCCCGACGGGTGAGACGATGAGCGTCACCATCGTCTACGACATCGAGACGGCTAGCGACAACCTCTCGAGCTACCTCTCCGACGGTGCCAACCATGGCGTCAGCGTGGAGAACCGCATCACGAAGACCGTCGAATTCAACGGCGGCGGCCTGGAGAGCGGCAAGCGCTACACGCTGAAGCTCCACCTGGGCATGAACTCCGTGAAGTTCGATGCTGACGTGTCCGCCTGGGCATCCGGCGCAAGCAGCGACGCATGGCTGCCTTCGAACACCGGCGATGGTGAATACAACATAAACAACCCGCTGAGCATCACCAAGCTGAACGGTGCCGCACCCGATCCTGCCATGGCCGGTGCTACTGCAACGAAGATGACCATCACGGGCCTGTTAGACGGCGGTGGTGATCCTAACTATGCAGACATATCTGCAAACAGTGCAAGCGAGTGGACGATGGACAAGACGGGTATCATCCAGATTGCATCCGACGACGGTGCCGGTACTCGCGGTATGGTGGCCATGACGCGCTCCGATTCGTACACATGGTATAACAGCCTTACCAATACTACCAAGGTCAAGATCAAGCCTCTGAAGGCTGGTACGGTCAAGCTTACCGCTACCGACCACTCGGGCAATGCTTCCTCTTGCGTCATCACCGTCGATGCGCCTCAGATCCTGCTCGACCAGAGCGCCATTACGCTCTATAAGTTCACCTCCGACAGCCAGACGGGTACCGTAACCGCCACGATGAAGGCTTCTGATGGTGGCGTGGCTGCTATCGGTACGCTCGACGCTGTTTCTGTCACCACGAAGACCTACCAGGAGTTCAAGGAAGCCACAGGTACAGACCTGAATACTGCCGTTACCCTGAGCGAAGCCGACGGTGCAAGCAATACTTACAACGAAAAGGTTGTCACTGCTTCGCTCAATACCGAGACTGGCGAGATTACCCTGACGCCTCAGGGAGCAGGTACTGCTACGGTTACCGTTACCAGCACTTCGGGCGCTACGGCTACCATCAGTGTCACTACCCGCATACCGACGTTCAATATCAATACTTCGGCCATGACACTGGTTGTCGGCGATTCTAAGGCCCTCACCTTCAGCGGTGCTAATCCTGCTGAGGACGAGACTTACACCATCGCAGTCGCTAACAGCGACGATACGAAGGCCACCTACGATGCCGCCAAGGGCAAGGTGACCGCCGTTGCCGAGGGTACGGCTAACATTACGTTCAACTACACCGGTTATGCTGGCGACCACGATCCTGTGAAGACTTGCGTCGTAACAGTGGTGGCTACGTCTCCGACAGCCATGAAGACAGGTGACGGCGTGATGGCTACCAACCCGCTCTGGAAGGTTGCCCAGTACAACGTAGACATACCTCAGGCATTTGAGGCTACAGGCAAGCCTTCAGAAACGGCTACCAACTATCGCTTCAAGACCTATCACAGCACGACCGCACAATATGTATTCACTTATGCTTGTGCTAAGGATACCATCGATGCCATTGCATGTGCTGATGGAGGTGGTGGTGCACTTGCCAAGTACCATGTTCCGACCTACGACGAGCAGGTGACGGTTATCCCGAGCAATAAGGGCACATCGGCCAATGCTGCTGGTACCAATATCTTCAGCTTGGGAACATCCGACCCATTCTTCGAGTTCCCGCAGAATAGTGTTGGTGTATCCGGTGATGTTAGTCCAAGCGGTACTGGTTACTTCTACCGTAATGCTGCCAACGACTTCTATGCCGTTCGTATAATCAGCGGCGCCGTTACAGCATGGCACTATAAGTATGGAGACTACAATGGTGTTCGTGGTCTGAAGATCGATTCATACGTACTGGATAAGGATGCTGGAGATATTGCCGACCTGGCAGCTGCCAAGGTGATCCTGGCTGCTCTTCCTGACGCATCTGAGTGGAATGGTACGGCCAACGAGAGTCCTGCTACTGCAGAGGATGCAGACAATACGTCCGATGCTACGTCGCTCGTATCACGCTTCCTACCTGCTTGTGGCTACAAGAATATTGCTTCGCCTGCCGTTAGTGCCTACGCCGATACGACTATTGGCTCGGGTGGCCTCTATTGGTCTGTTTCTAGAGGTACTTCTTCTAGGGCTTTCTACTGGAATTTCGACAATGGTCTCATGCGCGAGCACTTCAATTCTCAGTCGTACGGTTTATCCGTCCGTCCTTTCCGCGATTAATGACGGCGTAATGCCGTCATATCCGACGGTTCTCTCTTAACCTCGGGCTTTCGAGCCCGAGGTTTCCAAAGCCGCCTTTAGGCGGCTCGCTCAGAAACAATAAAAAAGTGATCCTTGACTTATTGGCACAGTAGAAAAAAAGTAAGGTAACCATGAGCAGGACTATTACCTGCTTTCTTCTTCTGTGCCGATAAAGTCGGGAGTTGAAAAAAGAATAAAGCAGAAGATGCCAAGTATCAATGACAAACTACTGTTTGAGGAACAGAACGACTGCACGGTCAGGCTCTGGCCCGAAGGCTCGTTCTATAAAGCCTATGAGCGTAGTGCCTATCTGTTCGTCAATCGGGTGAAGTCCTACGAGGTGCAGCGTCGCTATGTGGCGACGGCTGGACGGGATGTCGTGTCTATCGGCTTCCCTCAGTCGGCACAGGAAAAGTTAGGGTTGACTGGGACGGTTTGCGACAACGGTTCGGTGACCATCCGCGTGGATGCACCGCTCGACGAACAGGCCTTCCTGTCGTGGCGCGATGCACTGCCCCTCACGGAGCCGAAGCCCAAGTCGGGACCAGCCCCTTTGGCAGCACCGGCTGAGCCGCTGCATGAACAGCCGTCCGCAAGTTCGCAGTCCGCTGCGCAGTCCGCCGAGCAGGCTGTGGCGGCTCGTGTCAGGAGTATCAATCTGGCCTCTACGACACCCATGCAGTGCATGCTGCTGTTGTCCGAACTCCAGGCCATGCTGAACAGTGCCGATGGCAAGTAAGCGGCGCGCATACCGGCGACTGTCGGCCGAAGAGAAGTCCCGCTTGAATCTGGAGTTGCTGCCCGAGCGCGACAATGTGCAGGTCTATAAGGACACCTTCGACCTGCTGGTGTTTGTGTACCGCAGTACGACCACGATGAACCGTGACTACCGCTACACCCTCGCCGAGGAGATGAAGCGCACGCTGCAGCAGCTGCTCACCTGTATCTACGAGGCGAAGAAGACCACGCCGAAGACGGCTCTGATCATGGAGGCCATGCACTGGGTGTACGAAGCAAAGGTGCTCTACCGCGTGATGGACGAACTCAGTCTGCTGAAGGACTGGCAGTGCGTGGTCTATATCCATCAGTTGGCAACTATCAGCAAGCAGCTTGTGGCTTGGCACCGATATGAAATGAGAAAGGAAAATGGAGATAATCAAAAGAAAGATGCTCCCGCCGACGGATACTGAAAGGGTACCAGGAGTCGCGCCTCCAGAGTAAGGACGGTGATGACCGTCAGGGGTGCGAGCGTGTATGGCAGATTCGGCAGCCCACCACGGTGCTTCTGTGCCGGGGTTATGTCCCGCCCAAGGGAAAAGGGTGGGGTTCTGTCGGGGATTAACTTCCCCCTTCTCAACGCAAGGCGAGGACTGGGGAGGACTTCCTGTCAGAATAGTCTCAGAGGCTGCTCTGGTTGAATGTTGCTTAACAGTAGGTTCACCAAAAATGCTTGTGGCTACAAGAATATTGCTACGCCTGCCGTTAGTGCCTACGCCGATACGAATATTGGCTCGAATGGCAACTATTGGTCTGTTACTAGTGGTACTTCTTCTAGGGCTTTCTACTGGAATTTCAACAATGGTAACATGAACGAGAACTTCAATTCTCAGTCGTACGGTTTATCCGTCCGTCCTTTCCGCGAGGAATCTGTCCACCGTCATGGCGGGAGCCATTTTTTAAGCGATCTTTGATTTGATATATTTAGGATGATCCCCATCGATCCGGTCTATCAAGAGCTGGTCTGCGACCTGCGTATAGCCATGCGTCAGGCCCGTCAGCACAAGGCCGGAACGGGCAGCTGCATACGCTGCTCGATGGAGGTAGAAGAAGAACTCGACAACCTGGCCAGTAGCATCCTTGACGGCAGCTACGCCATGGGGCCCAGCATCTGCTTCCTGGTCACCAGTCCCGTGCTCAGGGAGATCATTGCCGCCGAATTTCGCGACCGCATCGTCCATCACTACATCTTCAACTACCTGAACCAGGTGCTGGAGCGCGAGCTGATCGAGGACTGCTATTCGTGTCGCGAAGGCAAGGGTACGGGCTACGGCGTGGACCGTCTGGAGCACCATATTCTCAGCTGTTCGCAGAACTATACCCGTGAGGCGTGGGCACTGCAGCTCGACATCAGCGGCTACTTCATGCACATCGACCGCCGCAGGCTCTACACGATGGCGATGGCGCTGATGGTACGCATCGGAAAGAAGCGCGACGGCGAGGGGCGACAGCTCCGCGACCTGCCCAAGCACCGCATTGTAGAGCAACTGCTAGCCAAGATCATCCTCTACGACCCGCTGGAGAACTGCGAGGTGCGCGACTGGAAGGGACTCTACGCCTCGATCCCTCACTCCAAGACGCTGCGGTTTGCGCCCGAGGGCATCGGCCTGCCTATCGGCAACCTGACCAGTCAGATGTTCTCCAACCTCTACATGAACGTGTTCGACCAGTGGGTGAAGCGCGTGCTGAAGGTCAAGCACTACGGACGTTACGTCGACGATACCTACTATGTCGATACCGACAAGGAGTGGCTGCTGAGCCTGATACCTCAGATTGACCACTTCCTACAGACGGAGCTCGGTCTGCACCTGAACCTGCACAAGACCAAGCTGACGGAAGTCAAGAAGGGCGTGACGTTCCTGGGTATCCACCTGAAGCCATACCGGCGCTATCTGAAGACCGGTTCGCTACGGCGCATGCGGCAGCGGGTGCACGACATGGGGGCCATTCCGGAGAGGGCACTCTCGCAGGAGGCGGTACGGCAGCGGCTTATGGCCCAGGCCAACAGCATGCTGGGCATACTGAACCACACGCGCTCCTTCCAGCTGCGTAAGCAGCTCTTCCCCAACTATCCGATGTACAGTATTGCCTATGGCACTCGCGGGATGAGGAAGTTCAGGGTAAGAAGTGAATACTGAATTAAAATAAACGCGTGAGCGGACATGGTGCGCATCTTGTGCGTACATTGGAATTTCCAGATTTCACCCAGCCCCTGTCTCGTGC
>JAFPVW010000038.1 GCA_017395215.1 Prevotella sp.
AAGAAAACAGAAACTCAAGGAGTATCTACTCCCCTCCCTCACAGGGAGGGGCAGGGGGTGGGTCTCCTGAATAGATTTTTGAAGCAGACGTCGTTCACGTCTGTTGAGGATTACAACAAACACCTGGAGTTCATCATCCCCGAGAACTTCAACTTCGCCTACGACGTGATGGACGAGTGGGCCAAGGAAAAGCCCGACGGGCTGGCCCTGCTGTGGACCAACGACCAGGGCGAGGAGATACGCACGACGTTTGCCCAGCTGAAGGAGCAGTCGGACCAGGCGGCGTCTTACCTGATGTCGCTCGGCATCGGCAAGAACGACCCCGTGATGCTCATTCTGAAGCGCCGCTATGAGTGGTGGGTGGTGATGCTCGCCCTGTGCAAGATTGGCGCCATCGTCATCCCGGCCACCCACATGCTGACGAAGAAAGACATTATTTACCGCAACACCCGCGCCTCGGTGAAGGCCATCATCTGCGTCGACGACCCCTACGTGGTCAGCCAGATACAGGCCGCCAAGGACGACAGTCCGACGGTCAAGCAATACATTACCATTACCGACCACGGCAAGCCCATCCCCGAGGGCTTCCACGACTACCAGACAGAAATTCAGCAGGCACCGAAGTTCCAGCGCCCTGCCTTCGTCAATACCAACGACGACACGATGCTGATGTACTTCACCAGCGGTACCAGCGGCGAGCCGAAGATGGTGGCCCACGACTACCTCTACGCTATGGGCCACCTGACGACGGGCGTCTTCTGGCACAACCTGCACGAAGGCTCGCTCCACCTCACCGTGGCCGACACGGGCTGGGGCAAGGCTGTCTGGGGCAAGTTCTACGGACAGTGGTTCGCCGGCGCTACGGTCTTCGTGTTCGACCACGAGAAGTTCAACGCCGACACGCTGCTGCGCCAGATGGAGAAGTACCACGTGACGAGCTTCTGCGCGCCGCCGACCATCTATCGCTTCATGATTCGCGAGGACCTGTCGAAGTACGACCTGTCGTCGCTCGAATACTGCACCACCGCCGGCGAGGCCCTGAACCCCGCCGTGTTCGACAAGTTCAAGGAGAAAACCGGCATCCAGATGATGGAAGGCTTCGGACAGACGGAGACCACCATGACGCTGGGCACCTTCCCCTGGATGACGCCGAAGCCCGGCTCGATGGGCATTCCCAACGCGCAGTACGACATCGACCTGATGCGTGCCGACGGCACCTCGTGCGAGGACGGTGAAAAGGGTGAGATTGTAGTCCGCGTAGGCGACAAGAAGCCCATCGGACTGTTCAAGGAGTACTATCGCGACGAGGAAAAGACGCGCGAGGCTTGGCACGACGGCTACTACCACACCGGCGACATGGCCTGGCGCGACGAGGACGGCTACTACTGGTTTGAGGGCCGCATCGACGACGTCATCAAGTCCAGCGGCTACCGCATCGGCCCGTTCGAGGTGGAGTCGGCGCTGATGACTCACCCCGCCGTCGTGGAGTGCGCCATCACCGGCGTTCCCGACGACATCCGCGGCATGGTGGTCAAGGCCACCGTCGTGCTCGGCAAAGAGTGGAAGTCGAAAGCCGGCGACGACCTGGTGAAGGAGCTGCAGCAGCACGTCAAGAAGGTAACCGCACCTTATGAATATCCGCGCATCGTCGAGTTCGTCGACGAACAGCCGAAGACCATCAGCGGCAAAATCCGCCGCGTGGAAATCCGGCAGAAGGACGCGGAGAAGTGAGAAGTGAGAAGTGAGAAGTGAAGAGTTAAGGATATGAAACGAAACATCTTCCTGGGTGCGATTGCAATAGCAGCAGCGGTGGCTGGTTACTTCATCCCTGCCGTCATCGTACTATTGGTAGCTGCTATTATCAATCTCATACAGCGTAAGCGGGGCACGGATGTCAACGAAGCCCCCAAACCGTCAGAAATGACCGTTGACGAGCTCACTGCACAGTACGGCGAGCCCGAGGACGTGATACTTCTAAATGCAGCGCGCGCCAATGAGGCGTTGGGAGTCATACTCGCTTACAAGGCCTTTCTCGTCGTGGAAGGACGCCGTATCGACAAGAGCGACATCACCGGCGTCACCTTCAACAACAGCGGTACGCCCTACGCTCCTGGCGAATATCAAGTCATCATCGCCACATCAAGTCAGGGCTACCTCCACGTGAACGCTGGTTACGACGCTGCCTGGACGAAGGACGTGGCAGAAGAAATCAAAAAGAATCTGTAAAGGAGAAATGAAACGAATCGTTGTAAAGATAGGCTCGAATGCGCTGACACGCCCCGACGGGCGGCTCGACGTGACGCGTATGTCGGCGCTGGTCGACCAGATAGCCTGGCTGCGCCAGCACGGCTGCGAGGTGATACTCGTGTCGTCGGGAGCCGTGGCCTGCGGGCGCCGCGAGCTTGACAATGTTGACCACGAACTGGACTCCGTAGAGCAGCGGCAGCTGTTCTCAGCCCTTGGGCAGGCCAAGCTCATCGGACTTTACTACGACCTGTTCCGCGAGTACCACATCCACGTCGGACAGGTGCTGACGATGAAGGAGAACTTCGAGCCGGGCGAGCAGTACCGCAACCAGCGGGCTTGCATGACCGTGATGCTGGAGAACAATGTGCTGCCCATCGTCAACGAGAACGACACGGTTTCTGTCACTGAGCTGATGTTCACCGATAACGACGAGCTCTCGGGACTCATCGCCCAGATGATGAAGGCCGACACGCTCGTGCTGCTGTCGAATATCGATGGCATCTACACCGGCAACCCCAGTGATCCGCAGTCGCGGCTCATCAAAGAGGTGGCGCCCAATACCGACCTCACGGAATACATCCAGACGGAGAAGAGCTCGGCCGGACGCGGCGGCATGCAGTCGAAGTACGCCACCGCCACGAAGATTCAGCAAGCCGGCATCCGCGTCGTCATTGCCAACGGCAAGCGCGAGAACGTGCTCGTCGACCTGATGGAACATCCAGAAACCACACCACACACATTATTCAAATGCAGTTAGAAGAGACTTTCAAGAGAGTGAAGCAGGCCAGCAAGACGCTGGCACTGCTTACCGACCAGCAGCGTAACGACGTGCTGAATGCCGTTGCCGACGCTATCATAGCCAACAAGGCAAGAATCCTCGAGGCCAACGCCCAGGACCTGGCCAAGATGGACAAGAGTAACCCGCTCTACGACCGGCTGCAACTCACGGAGAAGCGGCTGCAGGACATTGCCGCCGACATGCGCAATGTCGCTACCCTGCCCTCGCCTCTTGGACACATCACCAAGCAGAAGACGCTGCCCAACGGTCTGCGCCTCTGCCGCGTCAGCGTTCCCTTCGGCGTCATCGGTATGATCTACGAGGCCCGGCCCAACGTCACCTACGACGTTTTCTCCTTGTGCTTCAAGAGCGGCAACGCCTGTGTGCTGAAGGGGGGACGCGACGCCGTCGCCTCGAACGAGGAAGGCGTGGCGGTGATTCATGAGGTGCTGGCCAAATTCGGTGTCAACCCCGATGTGGTGACTCTGCTGCCCGCTACCCACGAGGCTACGGGCGAGATGCTCAACGCCGTGGGCTATGTCGACCTCTGCATCCCCCGTGGCGGCCGCAAGCTCATCGACTTCGTCCGCGACACGGCCCGCATCCCGGTCATCGAGACGGGAGCCGGCGTGGTGAACACCTACTTCGACAAGGACGGCGACTTGGAGATGGGCAAGGCTATCATCAACAACGCCAAGACGCGCCGCGTCTCAGTCTGCAATGCCCTCGACTGCCTGTTAGTCCACGAGAGCCGCCTGGGCGACCTGGCCGCGCTCGTTGCCCCGATGGCCGGTTCTGTATGTTGCTGTAATACAGCAACAAACGGGACGGGGAAGCCCCCCGTCACCATCTACGCTGACGGCCCCGCCTTCGCCGCCCTCGACGGCAAGTACCCCTGCCTGGAGCACGCCACCGCCGAGAGCTTCGGCACGGAGTTTATGGACTATAAGCTGGCCATTAAGACCGTCGGCTCGTTGGACGAGGCTTTGGCCCACATCGACGAGAACGGCAGCGGCCACAGCGAAGCCATCATTACGCAGGACGAGCAAACGGCCCGAAAGTTCCAGGCTCATGTCGACGCTGCCTGCGTCTACTGGAACGCGCCGACCAGCTTCACCGACGGCGCACAGTTCGGCCTCGGTGCCGAGATTGGCATCTCCACACAGAAACTCGGCCCCCGCGGCCCGATGGCCTTGGAGGAGATTACGACCTATAAATGGCTGATTGAAGGCGAAGGCCAGACGCGGCCTTAGTATTTCTCCCAGAGCCGCTCCTCGAGGAAGCGCTCCACAGCCCGGCGAATGGACGTCAGTCCGAAGTCTGCCGGGTTGACATCTTCAACAGGAATCCATAGGCAGTCGGCGGCATCGTCGGCTGCCTTTGGTTCAGCGTCGTCGCCGACACGCACCAGGAAGTCGGCATCGAGCGTGTGGATGACCATTCCGCTATACAGATACTGGTTGGGCACCGAGAACAGGTAGGTCACCTCGTCTACCTCCAAGCCCGTCTCCTCCATGATCTCACGGCGCATACCTTCCTCGACGGTCTCATACATATCGACAAAGCCACCCACGAGGTCGAGCGTGCCCTTGGCGGGCTCTTTCCCCCGACGGGCCACGAGCAGCTCGTTGCGGCTGTTCAGGATGAAGGCTGCCGTTGCCGCCGAGGGATTGGCATAATACACGAAGCCGCAGTCCTGGCACTGCTTGCTCTTGAAGTTGTGCTCCGTCCAGCGGGCACTGCCGCACACCGGACAGAACTTGAATTTCTCTAACGGATGTCCCATCGTCACCAATTGTCTGTACGGAAGGGGAACAGCGGCAGATTGGCGCCGTTCTTCACATTGCCCAGCTGGAAGTTGCGGAAACAATAGCGCACGGCCACAGGCTGCCTGACCTCGGGACTTGTCACGATGATTGCCTCGTCCCAGTAGCCACCGCCGGGCTGCCAGAAGTGCTGCGCACGGGCAGGATGGAACACACGGTCAGCACCGGCCACCTCGAAGCCTGCTATCTGCTCAAAGGGTGCGTCAGCATGGTAGTTGTCCTGGAGGTGGATGAAGACGGTGTCGCCTTTGACCGTCATATCCTTATACCTCGAACTCTTGTAGAGCACCTGCCCGAAACCATAGTCGCGATTCAGCGCCGTCCAGGCCAGCCGCTCGCCCACCTGCTGCTTCTGCGCCGGGTGTATCTGCGTCGTCTCGTAGGGGTAGACCAGGTCGTTGGTGCAAACCAGCGAGCTGTTGGGTATCATCTCCGCCGCCCGCTGCTGCTGTTCGCGGAGCAGCGCACCCTGCGTACCGTTCACGTCGTCGTAGTGGTAGGGTGCAATCTCGACGAAGTAGAACGGAATCTCGCCCAAGGCAAACTGCTGGCGCCACTGCTCGACGAGCAGCTTCAGCCGTTCGGAATACTGGTTACCGGGGTCGCCGACGTTCGAGCAGCCCTGATAGAACAGGATACCCTTCACCGTACTGTTCAGGATGGGATTGAACGTACCGTTGCCCCAGACCAGCGCGCGATGGTAGTCCCATTCCGGCTTGAAGGCCACGATGCCGGCCGAGTCGGTAGGCTCCTTGGTGTGCCGCTGCAGATTCTCCTTCGTCAGCCAGCTCTCCACGCGCGAACCGCCCTTGTTGGCCTCGATGATGCCTATGGGGATGTCCAAGGCCTGGTGCAGCGTGCGGGCAAAGAAGTAGCCCGTGGCCGAGAATTCGCTTACTGTCTGCGGCCCGCACTCACGCCACTCGCACTGGGCATCAGCCTGAGGCTCCATGCGCATGATGCTCGGCACCTTCACACTGCGCACGGCACGGTGGTTGCGGGCATCGACGACGGCCTGGTTATAGCCCTCGACGGGACAGCCCCAGAAGCCCTTCACGGGCATCTCCATATTCGACTGACCGGCGCACACCCACACCTCGCCGCTCAAGACGTTGCGGATGGTCAGCTGTCCGTCGCCGTCGTCGAAGGTCAGCGTCAGCGGCTCATACGATGCCTTCGGTGTCCTGACCTTCGCTATCCACGCGCCGTCCTTGGCGGCCTTCACCGTCGTGACATCACTGCTCCACGACGTCGTCACCTTCACCTGGGCGCCGGGCTTGGCCCAGCCCCAGAGGCGGACCTCCGTCTGCTGCTGCAACACCATGTTGTCGCCTACGAGGTGCGACAACCTCACCTTTGCCTGTGCCGACAAAGCAACAAGGGCCATCAGCGCCAGGAAGAGTCTCTTCTTCATATATTCAATGATTATCGTTCTATACGTCAATTTTGGAAATAGCAGCCAAGGCGTCCTCGCCACGGTCGACCGCCGACAACACGTCGAACACGCGGTCGCTCCAGCCGGCAATGAGATAGACATCGCCCGAGACAAGGCGCAGCGGTAACTGACCATAGCCGACGAGGTCGAACAGGTAGAGTTTGGCATCGGGAGCAATGCGCTTGTACTTCTTCCAGTAGAATTCAATGTCCTGTTGGCGGCCCGTGCTGTCCCACATCTGCAGGTCGGTAAACATCATCACCTTGTCCATCACCATGTTGTTGTTGATGAGCCAGTCGATGACCTTGTAGCCGTTTGTGCTGTAGCCTACGGAGTTGGCAATCTTCTCCAACTGCCGGGTTGCCATCAGGATATTGTCGTTGGGCATGTTCACGGTTTTCCAGTCGTCGCCAAATATGCCTGTGACCACCTGCTTGCAACGGTTTCTGAGGAGCATGGCCAGCAGCAGGCCAATGTCGTAATTGCGAACCGTACTGCGCTTGCTGATGGGCGTCCACATCGAGCCGCTGACGTCCGATGCCAGCAGCACGCGGGTATGCTCATCGAAGCCCTCGATGTTGTTGGCCGAATATTTCACTGCCTTCTCCAGGGCTGTCATCACGGTCTGCGTATGCAGCGAGGTCACCTCCTCCAGCTCACGATAGGCCGAGAGATAACGGAAGGGCAGCTGCTTGGCGCCAGCCACCTGCGCGGCGTCCGACAGGCGGTCGGCCACACGTCCGACGTCCTCCTGCGACACGTCAGCCTGCAGCACATTGCGCAGGTTGCGCAACAATGCCATATAGCCCAGCTTGCCGCTGCGAATCAGCTCCTCCCACTTTGCGCGGAAGGCCTCTTTCTTCTGCTCAGGACTATCAAACGACTGCTGACCAAGGGCGGAGAGCTCGGTCTCCCACGTATAGGGAATGGCCAACTGGCGGTTCACAATCTTATCGAACAGCGCCTGCTGCCCGTCGTCCTTCGCCTTGGGGTGAACCAGGAAGAGGGCGTCGCGCAGCTTCACTTCCAGCGTATCGCGGTCGTACTTGGCAAACTGATACTCGTCAAAGCGGTTGAAGGCGCGCTGCAGCCCATTCTGTATCTGGCGCGACAGGTGGCCGAGCTTCTTGCGGACATCGTCCGACGGGTTGCGCCACTGGTAGCACATCAGCAGCTCCATAATCTCGTCGGCCCGCAGCACCGTCTTCTCAACGGCACGCGCTACGAGGCTGTCGCCGTTGTGGACCTTGGCCAGTTCGACGAGCAATAGTAACGGAATGCTACGGAGGTGCATCTCCGTGCGGGTGTAGACGGCAAGTCGGGCGACGAACTCCGGCGACACCTTACCCACGAGCTGGGCAATGCGCTCGACCCGCGCGTCCTCCTTCTCGTAGGTCGTATCGCTGAGCGATGCCGTCACCACGGCGGTATAGAGCTCCAACTCGGGCGTCATGGCGTAGGCCTTGCCACCCTCGTGGTTCTCTATGGTGTCCATCCCCTTCAGCTTTGAATTATAGTTCATCTTAGTTACGGTAATTATAAAAGAGAAAGGTGGCAGTGCAACAATCGCAAGGAGACTTTGGACCAGAGTCCAGAAATTTCTAAAAGAAACTAACGAAGTAACCCCTCGCTACGGCAACTGCCACCTTATTATATTATTATTTCATCACCTCCACGATGGCCTCGCCCGTGCAGGCATTGGGCTGCTGAATGTGCAGCATCTGACAGACGGTCGGGGCAATATCGTTGATGTGTACCTCGCGCGACGTAGCCCCGTGACTGACATTCCAGCCGAAGAACAGCAGGGGGATATGGGCGTCGTAGGGATTCCACTCGCCGTGGGTGGTGCCGATGGGCGACGACGATGAGCCGAACGAGTAGTAGCCCGGATCGGGCACAACGAGGATGTCGCCGGCCCGACGGTAGTGATAGCCCATAAGGGCACGGTCGCGGATGACGGGCGGCAGCGCCTGCTGGGCGGCACGCTCGAAGTCGACGACGAAGCTGACGTGGGGCGTCTGGCGCAGGCATTCGATGGCTGTGGCCTTCACCTGCTCGTAGTCGAGCCCTTGTGCGGCAATAGCCGGACGGTTGAGGTAGTAGCGGTAGTCCATCTCGGCCATGATGACGGGCTTCGTGTTGCCTAATTTCTTGGCGATATAGGCCTCAACGCTGTTCCTCACGCCCGGATCCTCCCACTTGCCGGCGGACATCTTGTGGTCCTGCATGAACTGCGAGTTGTGGGCGGCACCGTGGTCGGCAGTCAGGAAGAGCAGGTAGTTGCCGCGACCCACCTGGGCGTCGAGGGCCTTCAGCAGACGGCCCAGGTCGCGGTCGAGCTGCAGGTAGGCCTGATCGGTCTGGTCGCCCCGTGTGCCGTATCTATGTCCGATGACGTCGGTCTGTGAGTAGCTGATGCACAGCATGTCGGTGCGCGGCCCCTTGCCTAAGCGCTCACCCTTCAGGGCAGCTATGGCCATATCGGTGGTGATGGTGCCGCAGAGGGGGTAGAGGCCGATGTCCTCGCCCGCCTTCTGCACGTCGCGGTTCTGCTTCAGGCGGCGGTTCTCCTGCTTTGCCCAGTCGGGCAGCTCGGTCATGTAGTATGTCGAGGTGATAAACTGCCCGTTCTTCGTGTCAAGCCAGTAAGCGGCGTTAGCCGAGTGGCCTGCAGGCAGTATGGCGGCACGGTCCTTATAGCTGATGCCGATGACCTTCGACACGAAGTCGGTGTGCAGCCGCAGCTGGTCGCCTATGGTTGTCGAGAGCATGTTGCGGGGCGACATCCGGCCTTTCTTCTGGTTGTCGGTGCCCACGACGCTGACGGTCGAGTCATCCGTGCAGTAAGTTCTGCGACCGTCAATGTAGAAGGTGTTGCCGCAAATACCGTGGAAGGCGGGTGTCGTGCCGGTATAGACCGACGTATGGCCGATGGCGGTAATGGTTGGGAAGTAGTTGATGAGACAGTTGTCGCACGAGAATCCGTCGTCAATCAGGCGGCGGAAGCCGTCGCCCGTGAACTTATTATAATAGCGCGACAGGTAGTCCCAGCGCATCTGGTCGACCACGATGCCCACCACAAGTTTCGGCTGCTGCCCGAACTGTGGCTGGGCTGCCAGCGCCACCGTCTGAGCGGCAATCATGACCAATAATAAGAGTATCTTTTTCATCACTTCGCTGTTTTTGGGGGCAAAGATACAAAAAAAGCCGATAAGAACAAAACAAACGCCCTTTTTTTTGATGCCCGCCTGTAGGCAATTGAGCGTAAGCGGCGTCTTTAGGGAAAAAATTTGGTGGTTTCAAATATATATTGTATCTTTGCAGCATTCTTTCCGAAAGAACAAAAGCAGATACGAACCTATGACAATGGAATCGAAGGTGCTGCACGAGATAACGCCGCTCGGCGAGCACGACTTCATGTACGTGGCCGACCGCCACAAGAAGGAGTTCACCTACCCCATCCACCAGCACAACCTGTTCGAGCTGAACTTCGTCGAGCAGGCAGCGGGCTGCCGCCGGGTGGTGGGCGACTCAAGCGAGGTGATAGGCGACTACGACCTGGTGCTCATCACCAGCCCTGACCTGGAGCATGTCTGGGAGCAGCACGAGTGCCACAGTCAGGACATCCACGAGGTGACCGTCCAGTTCTACCTCGACTTCGAGCGCGAGGGGTCGCCGCTGAAGACCAACCCCTTCCGCTCCATCTACCGGATGCTGGTGCGCGCCAAGCACGGGCTGGCGTTCCCCATGCAGGCCGTCATGGCCATCTACCAGCGGCTCGTCCGCCTGTCGGCCATCGAGGAGAGCTTCCTGATGGTCCATGAACTGTTCTATATCCTCTACGAGCTGTCGAAGTATGACGATGCCCGCGAGCTGTCGTCGTCGGCCTTTGCCAAGGTCAGCATCGAGAGCGACTCACGGCGCGTGCTGAAGGTAAAAAACCACATAGCCACCCACATCACCGACGACCTGCGACTTGAGGACTTGTCGTCGATGATCGGTATGACGCCGTCGGCCTTCAGCCGCTTCTTCAAGCTCCACACGGGCAAGAACCTGAGCGAGTATATCGTCGACATCCGACTCGGCAACGCTGCGCGCCGCCTGATCGACACCACCGACACCGTGAGCGAGATCTGCTACTGCTGCGGATTCAACACGCTGAGCAACTTCAACCGCCTGTTTCGCAAGCGCAAGGGCTGCAGTCCTACGGAGTTCCGCGAGAAATACTGTAAGACAAAGGTCATCATCTGAGAAATGGGACGTTCATGGAAAGTGTCAGCATCAAGCAAGATTAAGGGTGGCCATTTCGGCGAAAAGCCATACCTTTGTACCCAGAAAACCGCATTAACTAAAAACACGATGAAAAAGACTGTCATCCTTTCAGGAGCAATGCTCCTCGCCTCCGCCCTTCCGGCAACTGCCTGGCAGGGCGACGTCACTGTTGAGACCCCCACGCTGCAACTGCTGCTGCATGCCCGGGAGGGTCAGGATCTGCACATGGCCTACTTCGGCGACAAGACGGCCTCGCTGAAGGAATTGCGCGATGCCGGCGACGATCTTAACTTCCCGGCACTGCCGGCCTTCGGCACCGTCGATGCCATCCATCTGCCCGCCATCCAGGTGGAGCATGCCGGCGGCGACCAGAACCTGGAGCTGCAAGTCACCGACTACAGCAAGACGAGCGACGGCGACGCCACCGTCCATACGTTCACGATGAAGGACCGCCTGCTGCCCGTCACGGTGAAGCTCTACTATAAAGCATATAATAAGGTGGACGTCATCGAGACATGGACCAGCATCGAGCACCAGGAGAAGCGCGCCGTCACGCTGAAGCGCTACGACTCAGGCCATCTCGCACTGCGCCAGGGCGACGTCTGGGTGACCCACCTCCACGGCGACTGGGCTACGGAAGCCGAAGTGACGCAGGAGCCGCTGACGCGCGGCATGAAGGTGATACGCAACTCCGACGGTGCCCGCAACTCCCACCTCGACGCCCCCGAGCTGATGCTCTCGCTCGACGGGAAACCGCAGGAGAACCAGGGCCGCACCATCGGTGCCGCCCTCTGCTGGAACGGCAACTTCGAACTGCGGCTGAACACCACCGACAACCGCCAGCATCACCTATACGCCGGTATCGACCCGACAGCCGGGCACTACGTGCTGGAGCCTAAGCAGACCTTCGAGACGCCCCATCTGGCGCTGACCTACTCCAACGAGGGCATGAGCGGCGTGAGCCGTAACTTCCACCGCTGGGCACGCACCTGCGGCATGTTCCACCGGGGCATGAACATGGGCGACATCCTGCTCAACTCCTGGGAGGGCCTCTACTTCGATATCAACGAGGAGCGCATGGTGCAGATGATGGACGACATCGCGAAGTTCGGCGGCGAGCTGTTCGTCATGGACGACGGCTGGTTTGGCGACAAGTATCCCCGCAAGGACGACACCACGTCGCTCGGCGACTGGGTGGTCGACCGCCAGAAGCTGCCCAACGGCCTCGGCGCGCTCTGCAGTGCCGCTAAGGCGAAGGGCATCAAGTTCGGCATCTGGATTGAGCCTGAGATGGCCAACACCAAGAGCGAGCTCTACGAGAAGCACCCCGACTGGGTGCTGCAGACCAAGGGCCGACAGCTGAAGCAGGGCCGTGGCGGTACGCAGGTGGTGCTCGACCTGACCAACCCCCGCGTGCAGGACTTCGTCTTCGGCGTGGTCGACAACCTGCTGACCGAGAACCCCGACATCGCCTACATCAAGTGGGACGCCAACGCCTCAATTCAGAACTACGGCTCGCTCTACCTGCCCGCCAACAAGCAGTCGAACCTCTACGTCGACTACCAGCTGGGACTGCTGAAGGTGCTCAAGCGCGTGCGCCAGAAGTACCCGCAGGTGGTCATCCAGGACTGCGCCTCGGGCGGTGGCCGTGCCAACTACGGTCTGCTGCCCTACTACGACGAGTTCTGGGTCAGCGACAACACCGACGCCCTGCAGCGCGTCTACATCCAGTGGGGCACGTCGATGTTCTTCCCCGCCAACGCCATGGCCGCCCACATCAACCACTGTCCCTACTGGAACACCGGCGGGCGCACCATCCCCGTAAAGTTCCGCTGCGACGTGGCCATGAGCGGCCGACTCGGCATGGAACTGCAGCCCAAGGACATGACCGACGAGGAGCGCCAGCAGTGTACCACCTGCTTCAAGGACTACAAGCTGCTGCGCCCCACTATACAGACGGGTAACCTCTACCGACTGCTGTCGCCCTACGACCGCCGGGGCGTGGCCTCGCTGATGTATACCGACGATGCCCGCTCAACAGCCGTTCTCTTCGTCTACAAGACAGAGAACTACGCCGGACAGCCCCTGCCACGCATCCGTCTGGCCGGACTCAACCCCGACAAGACCTACACCCTCACCGAGCGTAACGTGCGCACCGGCCAGCGTCCCTGCCAGCTCAACGGCAAGCAGTTCACGGGCCGCTTCCTGATGAACGTCGGTGTCGAGATGCCTTTGAGAGAAGAATATTCCAGCCGTGTGTTTGAACTGAAATAACATGACGCCATGACAGACTTCCAACAAAGAGTAAAGGTCCTGCGCGAACGCCATGAGGCACTGCTGGCCCGCAAGAACGAACCGGTTCCTTATGGAAACGGCATCTACGAGAAGTACCGCTACCCCATCCTGACTGCCGAGCACACGCCGCTTGAGTGGCGCTACGACTTCTCGGAGCAGGACAACCCCTACCTCATGCAGCGCATCATGATGAACGCCGTGCTCAATGCCGGCGCCATCAAGATGGACGGCAAGTACCTGCTGGTATGCCGCGTCGAGGGTGCCGACCGCAAGTCGTTCTTCGCCGTGGCCGAGAGCCCCGACGGCATCGACGGCTGGCGCTTCTGGCCCGAGCCCATCACCATGCCCGACACCGACGACCCCGCCACCAACGTCTACGACATGCGACTCACCCGCCACGAGGACGGCTGGATCTACGGCGTCTTCTGTGCCGAGCGCCACGACCCGTCAAAGCCTGCCGACCTCAGCGCCGCCACGGCCACCGCCGGCATCGCCCGCACCCACGACCTCGTCAGCTGGGAGCGGCTGCCCGACCTCGTCTCGCCCTCGCAGCAGCGCAACGTCGTGCTCCATCCGGAGTTTGTCGACGGGCGCTACGCCTTCTACACCCGCCCGCAGGACGGCTTCATCGACACCGGCTCGGGCGGCGGCATCGGCTGGGCTCTCGTCGATGACATCACCCACGCCGAGGTGCGCGACGAGCGCATCATCAACGCCCGCCACTACCACACCATCACCGAGGTGAAGAACGGCGAGGGTCCCCACCCGCTGAAGACGCCCAAGGGCTGGCTCCACCTGGCCCACGGCGTGCGCGGCACCGCCGACGGTCTGCGCTACGTGCTGTATATGTATATGACGGCCCTCGACGACCCCACCCGCGTCATCGCCCAGCCCGGCGGCTACTTCCTCGTGCCCGAAGGGCAGGAGTACGTCGGCGACGTGATGAACGTAGCCTTCGCCAACGGCTGGATCATGGACGACGACGGGCGCGTGCTCATCTACTACGCCACCGCCGACACCCGTCTCCACGTGGCCGTCTCCGACGTAGACCGCCTCACCGACTACTGCCTCCACACCCCCGAGGACGGCCTCACCACCGCCGCCAGCGTGGAGACCATCAAGCGGCTCATCCGCAAGAACATCGAAACATCGAAACATCGGAACATCGAAACATCGAAATAACAAAACAACTAAACAACAATGGCAACACTAAAAGAGAAAATAGGCTACGCCTTAGGCGACGCCGCCGCCGGCGGCATCACGTGGAAAGTTATGTCGATAGCCTTCCCGCTGTTCTTCACCAACGTCTTCGGACTGACCTTTGCCGACGCGGCAACGCTGATGCTCATCGCCCGCATGTTCGACGTCGTCACCGACCCGCTGATGGGCTCGCTGGCCGACCGCACGCAGTCGCGCTGGGGCACCTACCGCCCGTGGCTCATCTACGGCGCTGTGCCCCTGGGCCTCATCTTCGCCCTGCTGCTCTACACGCCCGACTTCGGTCCCGTTGGCAAACGCATCTGGGCCTACTCGCTCTACCTGCTGATGATGGCCGTCTACACCGCCGTCAACGTGCCCTACGGCTCGCTGCTCGGCGTGATGACCGACGACGACAACGAGAAGAACCAGTTCTCGTCGTTCCGCATGGTGGGTGCCTACGCCATGGGCTTCATCACACTGCTGTCGTTCCCCTACCTGCAGAAGATGGTGGGCGGCACCGACCAGCACCAGTACGCCGTGCTGGGAGCCTTCTTCGGACTGCTGGCTACCATCGGCACACTGGCCTGCGGACTGCTGACAAAGGAACGGCTGAAGCCCGTGCGCGCCGAGAAGTTCTCGTTCAAGCCATTCGCCGACCTCTTCCACAACAAGCCGTGGATCATCCTGACGCTCATCGGCATCTGCACCAACTTCTTCAACGGCTTCCGCTACGCCGTGGCCGGCTATATGTTTGAGTACTGTCTGAAGGGCGACGTCACCGTCAGCGGACTCATCATCAACTACACCGTCTTCATGACCTTCGGCGAGCTGACGTGCATGGTCTTCGGCGGCCTGTCGCCCAAGTTCACCAAGTGGATCGGTTCGAAGCGCGGCGCATTCATCGCCGCTGCTGTCATCTGCCTCGTCTTCTCAGTCGGTTTCTTCTTCATCCCCATGAGTCCCGACTATATCTGGGTGATGGTGGCCCTGGTCATCCTCACCAGCGTGGGCATCGGCCTCTACTCGCCCCTGCTCTGGTCGATGTATGCCGACGTGGCCGACTACGCCACCGAGAAGAACGGCACCTCATCGACGGGACTTATCTTCTCCAGCGGAACGATGGCCCAGAAGTTCGGCACAGCCATCAGCGGCTCGCTCGTAGCCCTCTTCCTCGGACTGGCTGGCGCCAGCATGATGACCGACGAGATGGGTAACACGATGGTCGACCCTGCCAGCATCACCGACTCGGTGCTCTCAATGGTGTGGAGCCTCTTCTCGCTCTTCCCCGCCGTCATCGCCCTTATCATGATTGGCCTCACCTATATCTATCCCATCAAGAAATAGCCCTATGCCCACCTGTCCTCCCCTATGCTGCGACACCGTCGCAGCCATGAAAGCCGAAATGCAGGAAGTCCTGACGCAGAACATCCTTCCCTTCTGGATGGACAAGATGCAGGACCGCGAGCGCGGCGGCTTCTACGGCCAGATGACCGGCCGCTACGAACTGCGCCCCGACGCCCCCAAGGGTGCCATCCTCAACGCCCGCATCCTCTGGTCGTTCTCAGCCGCCTACCGCGTGCTGCGCCGACCGGAGTACCTCGAAATGGCCCGGCGCGCCAAGGATTACTTCGTGGCCCGCTTCATCGACCCTGACTACGGCGGCGTCTACTGGAGCCTCGATGCCGAGGGCCGGCCCCTCGACACCAAGAAGCAGTTCTACGCCCTGGGGTTCGCCCTCTACGCACTCTCGGAGTATGCCCGCGCCACCGCCGACAGCGAGGCGCTCGGCCATGCCCTTAGGCTCTTCGACTGCATCGAGCAGCACGCCCTCGACCCGCAGCATGGCGGCTACATCGAGGCCACCACGCGCGACTGGCAGCCCATTGCCGACATGCGCCTCAGCGACCTCGACCAGAACTACCCCAAGTCGCAGAACACCCATCTCCACATCCTCGAGCCCTACACCAACCTCCTCCGCGCCCTGCAGGAGCTCAGCCCCTCCGGCTCTCCAAGCCCCTCCAGTCCGCTGTGCAGCGGCGGTGCCGCTGCCCCCCTCGCCGCCGTCTCCGCCGCCCTCCGCCGCCTCATCGCCATCTTCACCACCCGCATCCTCAACCCCGAGACCCACCACCTCGACCTCTTCTTCGAGATGGACTGGGCGCGCGGCGGCGGCCGCCTCGAGAGCTACGGCCACGACATTGAATGCTCCTGGCTGCTGCATGAGGCCGCCCTCGTGCTCGGCGACGCCGACGTGCTGGCCCAAGTCGAGCCTGTGGTGAGAATGGTGGCGAAAGCCAGCGAGAAGGGCCTCAACGCCGACGGCTCGATGACCCACGAGGCCAACCTCGACACCGGCTACGTCGACGCCGACCGCCACTGGTGGGTACAGGCCGAGAACGTCGTGGGCTGGATGAACATCTACCAGCACTTCGGCGATGCCTCGGCCCTCGACAAGGCCCAGCGTTGCTGGCAGTACATCAAGGAGCAGCTCATCGACCGCGAGCACGGCGAGTGGTACTGGAGTCGCCGTCCTGACGGCACCATCAACCAGGACGACGACCACGCCGGCTTCTGGAAGTGCCCCTATCACAACTCGCGAATGTGTCTTGAAATCATAGAACGAAAGGGATAAAGGTAAAAAAGTAAAAAAGTAAAAAGGTAAAGGTTGAATGTTCAAGTTTGAACCTATCATACAGACCAAGCTCTGGGGCGGCAGCAAGATAGCGCGCCTCAAGGGCATCAGCGACCGCAACGACATCGGCGAAAGCTGGGAAATATCGGGCGTCGAGGGCTTTGAGACCGTCGTGGCCGAAGGTCCCTACCGTGGCATGCCCCTCAACCGGCTCGTCGCCACGCTGAAGGAGCAGCTCGTGGGCCGCAGCGTCTACCAGCGCCACGGCAACCAGTTCCCGCTGCTCTTCAAGTTTATTGACGCCTGCGACGACCTCTCCATACAGGTACACCCCGACGACGAGGCAGCCCGCCGCAACGGACTGCAGAGCGGAAAGACCGAGATGTGGTACGTACTGCCGTCGGCACCCGGCGCCCGACTCTACAACGGTCTGGCAGTACAGACAGATGCCGAGGGGCTCAGGCGGATGGTGGCCGACAAGACCATCATGCAGGCCCTGGCACAGTATGAAATCAGCGAGGGCGACGTCTTCTTTATTCCCGCCGGCCGCATCCACGCCATCGGCGCCGGCTGCATGGTGGCCGAGATTCAGCAGAGCAGCGACACCACCTATCGTCTCTACGACTACGACCGCCGCGACCGCGACGGCCACCTGCGACCGCTCCACATCGAGCAGGCCGCCGACTGTACCGACTACAACGTGCTGCCCGACTACCGCACCCACTACCAGCCCACGGTCAACAAACCGACCGAGGTCATCAGCTGTCCCTACTTCACGACCAGCGTGCTGCCCGTCAACGGCACTGCCGCCGTCGACTGCTCAACGACCGACAGTTTCGTAGTCGTCATGGCCGTCAGCGGTCAGGGCACCCTCACCGCCGACGGCTCCGACGGCACCTTCATCCAAGCCGGCCAGACGGTTCTTCTGCCCGCCACCACCCAGCGCCTTGAGGCCGCCGGCACCATGAAGCTGCTGCTGACAAAGTGTCAGAAGCTATAGCATTCGCCAGAAGAGGCACCGCTCTCCCCTCCCATCGTAGGGGCGAGGGGAGCGGAATACCTGTTGCTCAGTACCTGAAGGAGGAACCGCCCAGGAACTCGCGGAGCAGCGAGGTGGGTGGAATCTGAGTCTCAGGAATGGGCTTGATGTAGCGCAGGAACTTCAGCAGACGGTAGGCCTCGGCGTACTCCGGCACGTTCTCGGGCACCTGCTCCAGCAGCGGCTCAGCCTGGCGCTTGATGACGGCCAGTTCGAAGAGCATGGCAGTGTTGAACATCGCGTCGGCGTTCTCCTGATAGGGGAAGATCCAGCGGTTCTCGCCGGCACGTACCGACGGCCAGCGGCGGATGGTCTCAACGGCCGAGACACCCCGGTACTTGTAGTCACGGATGATGCGGCGCAGCAGGCGGTTGTCGGTGGTGGGAATGTAGTTGTGGTGGTCGAGCAGCAGGGTGGTCAGCGCTGAGGCGTAGACGCGGAATATCTGCTCCTGGGGCACCTGTGACATCAGCTCGGGATTCAGGGCGTGGATGCCCTCGACCACCAGCACCTCGTCGTCGTGCAGGCGCAGGCGCCGGCCGCTCATCTCGCTCTTGCCTGCCTGGAAGTTGTAGCGCGGCAGTTCCACCTCCTCGCCTCGGAAGAGGGCCGTCATCTGCTCGTTGAGCAGCGGCAGGTTCAGGGCGTGCAGATGCTCGAAGTCGTAGTCGCCCTTCGCGTCGCGCGGCGTCTTGTCGCGGTCGAGGAAGTAGTCGTCGAGCGAGATGGGCACGGGCTTGATGCCATTGACAGCCAGCTGTACGCTGAGCCGCTTGCACGTCGTCGTCTTGCCGCTCGACGACGGACCGGCAATAAGCACGACCTTGATGGTAAGCTGAGGATTGAGGCTCGACGACGCACTGCGCCGGCGGGCTATCTCGTCGGCAATCTGTGCAATCTTCTTCTCCTGCAGGGCTTCGCTAATCTGGATGAGCTGCGAGGTATAGCCCTTGTCGATGACCTCGTTTAGGTCGCCGATGGCGCGGATGCCGAGGATGTCCTGCCAGCGGTGGTGCTCCTTGAAGATGCCGAACATCTTGTCCTGATGCGTCATCTCGCCCAACTCGTCGGGGTGCTCGGCCGACGGTGTGCGCAGCAGCAGACCGTCGTAGTACTTCTCGAGTCCGAAGAGGTAGAGCTGGCTGGTGTTGGTCAGCAGCGCACCGTAGTAGTAGTCGATGTAGCCGTCAATCTCATAATAGGTGGTGTAGATGCGGCCAATGCTCTTGAGAAGCTTCACCTTCGAGAAGGTCTGCAGTTCGGTGAACATGCGGATGGCTTCGTCGGTCGTGGTCTCATAGCGGTGAATGGGCAGAGCGGCGTCGATAATCTCCTGCATGCGGCGACGGATGCGCCCGGCATCGTCGAGCGTCACAGGGTGGTCGAGTCGCAGGTCGACATAGTAGCCGTTCGACACGGGAATGTCAATCGACACCTTCGCATCGTCGTAGAGGTCGTGGACGGCCTTGCAGAGCACGAAGAACAGTGAGCGGGTGTAGGCGCGCAGTCCGCTGGTCGACGTGATGTCGAGGAACTCCACCTCGCGCGGATTGTACACGCGGTAGTGCATGCCCTCCACCTTATTGTTGACATGTGCCAGCACGGGAGCGCGCTCCAGCTGAAGGCCGGTCAGCGGGTAGATATCCTCCAATGTCGCACCCATCGGCACGCTTATCGTCTGCCCATTGTTGCGGCAGTAGATTCTTACTTGTTCTTCCATTGTATTTACAGTTTTATGGTTTTGCTTAGATGGTGCAAATTTAGGCAAAATTTCTGAGATTAACGCCCTTGGGGATAAAAACTTTCACAAATCTTTCATAAACCCCCGGTTTACAATCATAACCCGGCGCCTTTTGCCCAAAACCCGGTGCCTTTTGCCCGTAACCCGCCGCCTTTTGCCGTGGGTGTCGGTTCAGGTGTCGGTTCCTGCCTCCAAAGGTCTGCAAGGAGCATGGTTTTGCCGATTATTCCGCCCTTTTTTGCTATTATAGTTGCCATTTGCACTTTATATCCTACACTCCCGACACTTCCTGCACCTAAGAAATTTCAACAGGTGCAGGAAGTGTAGGAAGTGCTGGTTATTTCCTGCGATTCGCAATCAGTGGGGACATTTATGGGTTCACTTCAGAACCGCCTACTTCGTCTTTCGACGTTTCCGCTAATCAGGGGAACCGGCGACGACGTTTGGCTGGCCGTTTTTGTTGTTTGCCGACTTCCGATGGAGTTTGTCGATGATGACGGCGAGCGCTCCGTCGCCAGTGACGTTGCAGGCTGTGCCGAAGGAGTCCATCGCGATGTAGAGGGCGATGATGAGTGCCTGGGCGTCAGGGTTAAAGCCAAGCACGCCGGCCAGCGGGCCCAGCGCCGCCATAGCCGCTCCGCCGGGCACGCCGGGAGCCGCCACCATACAGACGCCCAGAAGCATGATGAAATGGAGGAAAACCGGCAGATCGTACGGCAGACCGCCTATCATGCAAACGGTGAGGGCACAGCAGGTAATCTTCATCATCGAGCCCGCAATGTGGATGGTGGCACAGAGCGGCACGCAGAAATTGGCGATTTCATCGCTCACGCCGTTCTTCTTCGTCTGCCGCAGTGTCACGGGAATGGTGGCCGCACTCGACGAGGTGCCTAATGCGGTGAGGTAGGCAGGCAGCATATTAGCCAGCAGGCGCAGCGGATTCTTCCGCGCCAGTCCACCGGCAATCAGGAACTCGTAGACCATGATGACTATGTGGAGCAGGAAGATGATACAGATGATTTTGGCAAACACCGCTATGATGCTGTACGCCTCGCCCGTATAGGTCATGCCAAGAAAGATTCCGAAGATATAGAGCGGCAGGAGTGGAATGATGGCCACCTGGATGGTCTTCTCGATGATGGTACGGAACTCCGTGAAGCCCTTCTTCAGCGCTGGCGAGTCGGTGTAAGCTATGCCGATGCCTACCACGAAGGAGCTTACCAGCGCAGCCATCACGTCGAGTATGGCGGGTATCTCCAGCTGGAAGAAGGGCTGCAGCGCGTCGGCCTTCTCGACCGCCATCGAGACATCGGAATCGATCAGCTGCGGGAAAATCATTGAACCAACGGAATAGCCCAACAGCCCCGCCACGATGGTATCAGCATACGCCAGTCCCACCGTCAACAGTAACAGTCGGCCGGCTGAACGTCCGATGTCTGCAATGGCCGGCGTTACCAGACCAATGATGATAAGCGGAATGAGGAAGCCCAGGAACTGGCTGAACACATAGTTGAACGTCACAAATATGCGCACCCACACTTCTGGCAGCACATTCCCTATCAGCACCCCCATCACGATGGCGATGACAATACGCGGCAGCAATCCAAACTTCTTCATTTAGTTCTATAAACGAAATCCCGTACTGTTTATTGTGAAACCCCGCAGCTCTTTTCTTAAGTTTTTTTGCAAATTATTGTGATTATTCCAAAAAAATGTTGTATCTTTGTGGCCGAAACGTTTTAAAACCATTTTACTATGTCCATCTGGATATTTTTCAAGCTGCTCGGCTCGCTTGCACTTCTCATGTTTGGTATGAAGGGCATGAGCGAGGCGCTGCAGAAAATGGCCGGACCGCAATTGCGCCACGTCCTCGGGGCCATGACCACCAACCGCTTTACGGGAATGCTGACGGGTATGCTGGTGACGGCATCCGTCCAGTCGTCAACAGCCACGACGGTGATGACCGTCTCGTTCGTCAACGCCGGCCTGCTCACGCTGGCACAGGCCATCTCGGTCATCATGGGTGCCAACATCGGTACGACGCTGACGGCCTGGATCATGTCGGCCGGTATGTCGTTCGACATCAGCATCGTATCCTACATCGGCTTCTTCCTGGGTATCATCCTGATTTACATGAAGAAGCACCGCTACGTCGGCGACTTCCTCTTCGGACTCGGCCTGCTGCTGCTGGGACTGACGACCCTGCGACTGACGGGCAACGAGATGGACCTGGGGCACAATGAGACGGTGCTGAACTTCTTTGCCTCGTTCGACCCGAAGTCGTTCCTCACGACGCTCGTCTTCCTGCTCTTAGGTGGCGTGCTGACGTTCTGCGTGCAGTCGTCGGCTGCCGTCATGGCCATCACCATGATCCTGTGCTCCAGCGGCGCACTGCCCATCTATCAGGGTATCGCACTGGTGATGGGCGAGAACATCGGAACGACCGTCACGTCGAACCTCGCCGCCCTGTCGGCCAACACGCAGGCCCGCCGCGCCGCCCTGGCCCACATGTTCTTCAACGTCTTCGGCGTCATCTGGATTCTCTTCGTCTTCCGGCCCTTCATCGACATGGTCTGCGGATGGGTGGGCTACGACGTCAACATGGTGAAGGATGCCGTCAGCTCAGAAGCCTTCCTCGCCAACGCCTCCAAGCTGACCTTCGTGCTGGCGGCCTTCCATACCACGTTCAACGTGGCCAACACGATGATTCTCATCTGGTTCATCCCGCAGATTGAGCGTTTCGTCTGCTGGGTCATCAAGCCGAAGAAGGTCGACGAGGAAGAGGACTTCCGCCTGCACTTCATCACGGCCGGCTTCATGAAGACTCCGGAACTCTCGGTGCTCGAGGCCCAGAAGGAGATTCGCTCCTTCTCAGACCGTATGCAGCGCATGTTCGGCATGGTCACGGAACTGCTGACCCTGTCGAGCAGTGAGAGTGCCAAGAAGAAGGGTGGCAGCGAGACGGAGTTCAACAAGCTCTACTCACGCATTGAGAAGTACGAGGGCATCAGCGACAACATGGAACTCGAGATTGCCAAGTACCTCGACACCGTCAGCGACGCCCACCTCTCGGACGACACGAAGGCCAAGATTCGCGCCATGCTGCGCGAAATCTCCGAACTCGAGTCGATCGGCGACGCCTGCTTCAACATGGCCCGCACCATCAACCGCAAGTACAACGGCAAGCAGGACCACTTCACCGAGCGCCAGTATGAGCACATCCACCAGATGATGGGTCTGACAGACCAGTCGCTGACCGAGATGAACCGCCTGATGGGTGGCCGCAAGGAGACGTACGACGTGAACCGCACCTTCAACATCGAGAACGAGATCAACAACTACCGCAACCAGCTGAAGGCGCAGAACATTGCCGACATCAACAACCACGAGTATACCTACGCCGTGGGAACCATCTACATGGACCTCATCAACGAGTGTGAGAAGCTGGGCGACTACGTGGTCAACGTCGTCGAGGCACGCATGGGTATCAGATAACTTGATTGTCGGGCTTCCACAGTATGGTCTCACCGCTGTACAGGGAAGCCTGGACATCGATCAGGCGCTGGTTCGACGAACCGCGGAACAGCAGCGACTCGTCGCGCAGCGACTGAACGAAAGGTCCGTCGACCAGCACGTCGAGCTCGGCAAGCAGTTCGCGCTGGTCGTCCTGAATGAGGCTTTCGAACGTAAAGCCCGTATAGCACCAGACATCCTTCTGCGTGTACGTGTGTATGGCACGTGCCAGTTCAGCGAAGCCGGCAGCCTGATACATCGGGTCGCCCCCGCTGAAGGTGACGCCCCGCGTGAAGGGGTCGCTCACGATGGTTCGCATCAGCTCATCAACGGTCATCTCACGCCCCCCGCCAAAGTCCCACGACTGCGGGTTATGACAGCCGGGACAGGCGTGGCGGCAGCCCGCACAATAAATGGAGGTCCGGAATCCCGGACCGTCCACCATTGTGTCTTCTATGATACTTAGAATACGTATCACTGGTTATTGCTCACTTCCAAACATGTCCTGCACGCCGTGGTCGATGTGGGTGACGCGGTCGTGGAGCTCGGCCAGCTTGCCGGAGTTCCACCGGTCGGTGGTTCCGACAAGGTAGCCGGTGATGCGCTGGAGCTTGTCGATGTTCTTGCTGCCGCACTTCGGACACACGTCCAAGTTGTCGGCAGCGTTCTCGTAGCCGCAGTCCATGCAGCGGTTGCGGTTGTGATTGACGGACCCATAGCCCATGTCGAGGCGGTCCATCATGTCGACGACCGACATGATGACCTGTGGGTTATGGGTGGCGTCGCCGTCAATCTCGACATAGAAGATGTGTCCGCCGCGCGTCAGGTTGTGGTAAGGCGCCTCGACCTCAGCCTTGTGACGTGCCGAGCACTTGTAGTAGACGGGCACGTGGTTAGAGTTAGTGTAGTAGTCGCGGTCGGTAATGCCGGGGATGGAGCCGAACTCCTTGCGGTCGCGCTTGGTGAAGCGCCCGGCGAGTCCCTCGGCGGGTGTGGCCAGAACAGAATAGTTATGGTGATAACGTTCGCAGAAATCGTTAATACGGTCGCGCATGTAGGTGACAATCCTGAGACCGAGCTCCTGGGCCTCCTCGCTCTCGCCGTGGTGCTTGCCGACAAGGGCGACAAGACACTCGGCCAGTCCGATGAAGCCGATGCCAAGGGTGCCCTGGTTGATGACCGACTCGACGGTGTCGGTGGGTCCCAGCTTGTCGGCACCTATCCAGAGGCTCTTCATCAGCAGGGGGAACTGCTTGGCGAAGGCGGTCTTCTGGAACTGGAAGCGCTCGTCGAGCTGCTTGGCCGTCACCTCGAGCATGTTGTCGAGCTTGGCAAAGAACTGGTCGATGCGCTGCTGCTTGTCCTCGATGCCCATACACTCGATGGCGAGCTTCACGATGTTGATAGTCGAGAACGAGAGGTTGCCGCGGCCGATGGAGGTCTTCGGACCGAAGCGGTTCTCGAAGACACGGGTGCGGCAGCCCATCGTGGCCACCTCGTGCAGGTAGCGCTTCGGATCGTCGGCCCGCCAGTCGGCGTCCTGGTTGAACGAGGCGTCGAGGTTCAGGAAGTTGGGGAAGAACCTTCTGGCCGTCACCTTACAGGCCAGCTGGTAGAGGTCGAAGTTGCGGTCCTCGGGCAGGTAGTTCACGCCACGCTTCTTCTTCCAGATCTGGATGGGGAAGATGGCGGTCTCGCCGCCGCCCACGCCCTCGTAGGTGGAGAGCAGAATCTCGCGCATGACGCAGCGCCCCTCGGCGCTCGTGTCCGTTCCGTAGTTGATCGACGAGAAGACCACCTGGTTGCCGCCGCGCGAGTGGATGGTGTTCATGTTATGGATAAAGGCCTCCATGGCCTGGTGTACGCGACCGACGGTCTTGTTGATGGCGTGCTGCTGGGCACGCTCGCGGCCTGTCAGTCCGTCGAGGGGCTTCTTGATGTAGTCCATCAGCGGCTCGTCGTACAGGTCGCGGTAGTCCTCGCCGTTCAGCTCCTCCAGCGACTTCAGTTCCTCGATATAGCTCAGACGGACGTAGGGGGCCATGTAGAAGTCGAAGGCGGGAATAGCCTGACCTCCGTGCATCTCGTTCTGGGCGCATTCCATCGAGATGCAAGCCAGGACCGAGGCGGTCTCTATGCGCTTGGCGGGACGGCTGGCTCCATGTCCTGCTATGAAGCCACAGGTCAGTATGTTGTCTAAGGGGTGCTGGACGCAGGTCAGCGACTTCGTGGGGTAGTAGTCCTTGTCGTGGATGTGCAGGTAGTTGTGCTCCACGGCCTCGCGGCTCTCCTCCGACAACAGGTAGTCGTCGACGAAGGGCTTGGTGGTCTCCGAGGCAAACTTCATCATCATGCCCGCCGGGGTGTCGGCGTTCATGTTGGCATTCTCACGGGTGACATCGTTGTTCTTGATGTTGACGATGTCGAGGAATATCTCGCGCGTCTTGGCCTTGCGGGCGATGGAGCGCTGGTTGCGGTAGGCGATGTACTTCTGGGCCACGTCCTTGCGGCTCGACTTCATCAGCTCGATCTCCACCAGGTCCTGAATCTGCTCCACCGTCATCCGGTCCTCGCCGCGCTGGGCGATGCGGTCGGTAATCTGGTAGAGCAACCGTTCGTCCTCGCCCTTGTCGGTGTGGAGCATGGCCTTGCGAATGGCGGCCATAATCTTCTGTTCGTTGAAGCCCACAATGCGCCCGTCGCGCTTAACTACTGTCTGTATCATTGTTTTGCTGTTGTTTTTATTTAGGTTTCTGGATTTGAGACTGCAAAGATACAACTTTTCCCCGTAAGTTGTATGTTTCGGAAAACTTTTCTCGCGTTAATAAATGTCAAACAGCTGACATTCAGCACGATACAAAATAAAAACGGAAACTTTGCCGAAAGTTTCCGTCTGAAAGTTTTCTTTTTTGGTCAACCGTTGCAGTAAGTCAGCGGGCGCATCTTGCAGAAAGTCAGCTACATATTCCGCCTATTTCGTTGAAAAGGCCAGGGCGTAGGCACGCATCTGCTTGACCATTGCCAGCAGGCCGTTGGAGCGCGTGGGCGAGAGATGCTCGCGCAGTCCGATCCGACTGATGAAGTAGAGGTCGGCATCGAGTATCTCCTGCGGCGTATGTCCTGACAGCACGCGGATGAGCAGGGCCACAATACCCTTCACGATAAGGGCGTCGCTCTCAGCCTTGAAAACGACCACCTTCTCCCTCCCTACGGGGGAGGGCTGGGGTGGGGCTTCATAGTCGGCCTGCAGCCACACACGGCTCTGACAGCCGTCGATGAGGTTCTGCTCGGTCTTATACTTCTCGTCAAGGGGTTCCTGCTCGCTGCCCAGGTCTATCAGCAGCTGGTAGCGGTCCATCCAGTCGTCCAGACCGTCGAACTCTTCGATAATCTCGTCCTGTATCTCGTTGATTGTTTCCATTGCCTGTTGTTTTGGGGTTGCAAAGTTACGAAAAAAGTCTGTAACAAAAGACGGATTTTGGAAGATTAACGCAGAAAGCGCGTAAATAAAAGGCAAGACGGGGAATAATGGGGAATCAAAGGACGAAGGGAAAAAGCCGCTCGAACTCTGTTCGCTTTGCTTTGCAAAGAACTTGATGCGGATTGGTGCAAGAGTTAGGTCTCTAAATCGGACTCGGCCATGCCGCTTGCCAGAGCAAGAACCCTTTTGAGCCTTGTCTGACAGTTAAACTTTTCTAATTCCAGAGGCACGAAAAAGGCAGAATGACGTAGTTCAAACTGACTGGTTTTCGATTCAACAAACTGCAAAGAATTGCCGAAAAAGCATCTCAGAAAAAGGTATTATATTTGCAGCCTGTAGTTAAAAAAGAATTAGAGATGAGAAGTACATTCAAGATTCGAATGCAGCGCAAGAAAAAGAGAAGTGGTCCTAAATTATAAAGGATTATTTTAGTTCCTTTTAAGCAAAACCTAATGTTTTTTTAATTTAATTAGGTAATATCAATTATTTTGTGTATATTTGCGCTCAAATACTGAACATCGTATGGCAAATAATGAAAAAATGGAGGCATTAAACCGTTTGAAGGTTGTCCTCGTAGAAAAAGGAAAGACCAGCCGTTGGCTGGCAGAGCAGTTGGGAAAAACTGAGCATACCATTTCCAGATGGTGTCAGAATAAGACTCAACCCTCTATTGCACAATTAAACGAAATTGCAAGAGTGTTAATGATAGATGTCAGGTCATTGATAAATCCGAGTCAAGAAGAATACAATGAGCAGTAAATTTTTTAATAACGATTCAGGCAATACGCTCTTCGACAAGCTCAAGGGTATTGCGGACAATATGGCCAATTTTGACCGTTTTCTGGCAGTTGTGGGATTCTTTCGCTCTTCTGGGTATTTCAAATTACGCAAAGAATTGAATGATGTCGAGGAAATAAAAATATTAGTTGGCATCAATATCGATGATATCTTCCGTCGCCACAATAAGGCTATGCTGATGTTAGAAAATGAGGAAAAGGCAAAAATGGTCTATGACGAAGAGTTCCGCCAGGATATTATCAATGCCCGGTATGCTCCAGAGGTTGAAGAAGGTATTTTGCAGATGTGCCAGGACTTAGTTGATGGCAGGCTCCAGATGAAGATTCATGCGACAAAAAATCTCCATGCAAAGTTCTATCTTTGCCTTCCGCAAAATCATAACGAGAACAGTGATGGTTGGGTAATCATGGGCTCTTCTAATATTTCTGATGCTGGACTTGGCACGTCAAGGGCAGAGCGTTATGAGCTGAATGTGGCTATGAAGGACTTTGATGATGTTGACTATTGCCATTCTGAGTTTAAGAAGCTATGGGAGGAGGCCATCACACTGACTATCGATGATGTTGAAAGTATCAAGCAAAAGACCTACTTAGGTTATCAACCTACACCATACGAAATCTATTTGAAAGTGCTCATTGATACATTTGGCGACCAAATAGAGGATGATTTTTCAATCCAGTTGCCCAATGGTGTGATGGAACTGAAATATCAGACGGATGCCGTGATTCAAGGTTTCCAAATGCTCATGCGCCATAATGGTCTGTTCCTTGCTGATGTGGTAGGCCTTGGCAAGACGATGATTGCCACCATGATTGCCAAGCGATTCATAGAGGCGAATGGAAAGAACACCAGCATTTTGGTGGTATTCCCTCCTGCCTTGCGAGAGAACTGGGAAAACACATTTAAGTTGTTTGGCATATTCCGTAAGGCGCAATTCATTACCAATGGTAAACTCTCCAGTGTGTTAGAGGGGAGAGAGCAGTACAAGGCAAAGGAAGAGTTCGACTTGATTATTGTCGATGAGGCACATGGCTTCCGTAATGATGGCGCTGGCAAATACGACGAACTGCAAAAGATATGCAAGGCAGATTGTGTAAATGCAGGCTTGCTGAAGAACCAACGCAAAAAAGTGATGCTGCTTTCTGCTACACCGTTGAACAACCGTCCTGACGACTTGCTTAATCTGCTTTTGCTGTTCCAGGACAGTCAGAATTGCACTATTGACGGTATTCCTAATTTGAAAGGTTTCTTTGCAGAATACATCAAGGCTTACAGAATCCTGATGAAGGAACGCGAAACTCGCGACGTTACAGCCGACGTTGACAAGATCTATGAAGCCATTCGTGAGCGAGTCATCGACAAGGTTACCGTCCGTCGTACACGTCACAACATCGAGAACGACCCTGAATATAAGAAAGATTTGCAGGCACAAGGTATCATCTTCCCCAAGCCACAGCCTCCTATCTCATTGGAATATAAGATGGATGCTGATACCAGCAGGCGTTTTTTCTACACGCTGAATGTCCTGTCTGATGATAAGTTCGATCCTCATCTGCATTATGCACGTTATCGTGCAGTAGAATTTCTGAAGCCAGAATATCGGGCTAAGTATCGCAATGCGGTCCATGTAGGTCAGACATTGGCAGGCATTTATCGCGTTCACATGGTGAAGCGTTTGGAAAGTAGTTTCCATGCTTTCAAACTATCGTTGGCAACACTTCTTCGCATCACGAATGACATGCTGAAGATGTTTGCTGAAAACAAAGTGATTATAGCCCCAGAACTGAATGTGAAGGAGTTGCAGGCCAAAGGCATGGAACTTGACCAGATTATTGAACT
>JAFPVW010000003.1 GCA_017395215.1 Prevotella sp.
ATGCCCACATACTCCCACATAATGTGCCCGAGTTCCTGGTGGATGGAGTCAACACTGCGCTTACCCTTGATGTTGAGCAGACGGTCAAGTTCGGCGTCCACCTTCTTCTCAGCCTCAGCGAACTCCGGCAGTTCGGTCGAGACCTTCGGCCATACAGCCTGGTCGGCCAGGTAGTTCTGACTAGTGTAAGGCAGTACGAAGTAGCCATCGGCCAGACCCTGCATCAGCGCAGAAGCACCGAGGCGGTTGGCACCGTGGTCGGAGAAGTTGCACTCACCGATAGCAAACAGGCCGGGGATAGAGGTCTGCAGCTCGTAGTCAACCCAGATGCCGCCCATGGTGTAGTGGATGGCGGGATAAATCATCATGGGCTTGTAGTACTTCACACCATTGATTTCGTTGGCGAGGTCGCCAGGGAACACGTCGGTAATCTCCTCGTACATCTCGAAGAGGTTGCCATAACGCTGCATGATGATGTCGAGGCCGAGGCGGTTGATGGACTCAGAGAAATCGAGGAACACAGCCAGGCCGGTGTTGTTCACGCCGAAGCCCTTGTCGCAGCGCTCCTTGGCGGCACGGCTGGCCACGTCGCGGGGCACCAGGTTACCAAAGGCGGGATAGCGGCGCTCCAGATAGTAGTCGCGATCCTCCTCGGGAATCTCCCATCCCTGCTTAGTGCCCTGCTGCAGGGCCTTGGCGTCCTCAATCTTCTTCGGCACCCAGATACGGCCGTCGTTACGCAGCGACTCGGACATCAGGGTCAGCTTGGACTGCTTGTCGCCGTGCACGGGGATGCAGGTGGGGTGAATCTGAACGTAGGAGGGGTTAGCCATGTAAGCGCCCTTGCGGTAGCACTGAACGGCAGCCGAGCAGTTGCAGCCCATGGCGTTGGTAGAGAGGAAGTAGGTGTTGCCATAACCGCCAGTAGCGATAACAACGACATTGGCGCTGAAACGCTCCAGCTTACCTGTTGTCAGGTTCTTGGCAATGATACCACGGGCGCGACCATCAACGATGACCACATCCTCCATCTCATAGCGGGTGAAGAGCTTCACCTTGCCGGCATTCACCTGGCAGCTCAGCGAGCTGTAGGCACCGAGCAGCAGCTGCTGACCGGTCTGACCCTTGGCATAGAACGTACGGCTTACCTGGGCACCACCGAAGGAACGGTTGGCCAGCATACCGCCATACTCACGGGCAAAGGGAACACCCTGAGCCACACACTGGTCGATGATATTATTTGAGACCTCAGCCAAACGATAAACGTTGGCCTCGCGAGCACGATAGTCACCACCCTTCACGGTGTCGTAGAACAAACGATAGACGGAGTCACCATCGTTCTGATAGCACTTGGCGGCGTTGATACCACCCTGAGCAGCGATAGAGTGCGCACGGCGGGGAGAGTCCTGAATGCAGAAATTATACACATTGAAACCCATCTCAGCGAGTGAAGCAGCAGCCGATGCACCAGCCAAGCCGGTACCAACAACGATAACGTCAAGCTTCAGCTTGTTCTTCGGGTTGACCAGACGCTGATGAGCCTTATATTCCTTCCATTTCTCAGGTACGGGACCTGCGGGAATCTTAGAATCTATTACTTTAGCCATAACTTTTATTTTCGATTTACGGATTTTCGATTTTCAATTTAAGCGCAGCAGCTACCGTCGCAGAGTGAGGGAGCGCAACCGAACCAGAAGGCCAGAACGACAACGGCAAAGCCGAGCATGAGCAGCGTGACGTAGATGAGTCCGATGCAATGCCAGCGCTTCTGCCAGATCTTACCGTTGATGCCTAATGTCTGCATGGCAGACCAGAAGCCGTGAGCCAGATGGAACCAGATAGCAACAAACCAAATCAGGTAGAGGATAGAGAGCACGGGGTTCGAGAACGTGTCCTTGATGTAGGCAAAGCCGTCAGCAGGACTGTGGGTACCGATGACGCCGAAAATTTCGGCAAACATCATGTTGTACCAGAAGTTAGCCAGGTGCAGCAACAGGCCGACGAGGATGATGAGTCCCAGTACGAGCATGTTCTTGGAGTACCACTCCACCTTGCCTGCATTGACCGTTGTTGAAACAGCGTAGCGGTTGTCACCACGAGCCGTACGGTTCTGTGCTGTCAAGATGAAAGCAAATACGATGTGAATCACTGCCAGGGCAGCCAAGCCAAGTGTTGCCACAATAGCATACCAGTTGGCGCCCAGGAATTCGCAAATCATGTTGTAACCCTCTTCCGAGAAGAGCGCGACCAAGTTCATGCAGCAGTGGAACGTCAGGAACAAGATCAGCGCAATGCCCGTCACAGACATTACAACTTTTCTACCAATTGATGAATTGATTAACCACATAAGTTGTTGAATTTAAATTATTTAAGTGTTATTGAATAATCAGTATTAGGTACGTGCGCACACGTTCACGGGACAAAATTAACAAAAAATAATGATAATTGCAAACGTTTGCGAAGAAAAATTTAATATTAATACAAACAGTCCATAAAACAGCCCTGCTGCCGACCGTCTACAAATACAGTCGGCAGCAGGGAGAAAAGCGGGAAAAGGGCGCTTACATATAGCCGAGCCAGCGCAGGATGTCGTTGAGGTTGGCCACGACCATCAAGAGGATGAGAATGCCGAAGCCGACATACTCAGCACGTATCATGAACTGCTCCGAGGGCTTGCGGCGCGTGATGGCCTCGTACATCAGGAACAGCACGTGACCGCCGTCCAAAGCCGGAATGGGCAGGATGTTCATGAAGGCAAGGATAATCGAGAGGAAGGCCGTCATCTTCCAGAACAGATACCAGTCCCAGACGGGCGGGAACAGGCTACCGATGGCCCCGAAGCCACCGAGCGACTTGGCGCCGTCGGCCGTGAAGACGTACTTCATGTCGTCGACATAGCCGGCAAGCACGTTCCAGCCATACTTGATGCCGGCAGGGATGCTCTCGAAGAAGCCGTACTCGCGGGTGTAGGGTTTGTAGACGCCGGCCAGCGTCTTCACGAAGAATCCCACGGTCAGCTCAGGCGAGAGCACAACCTCGGCCGTGTCCGTCGTCTCGCCACGGGTAAAGGCGATGGTGGCGCGGCGCACCTTCATGCTGTCCTCGCTGGTCTTGGCCACAGCCATGACATCGCTCAGACGGCCTATCTGGTCGGTAAATTCATTGTAGGAATCAACGGGCGAGCCGTTGATGGCAACGATGCGGTCGCCCTTCTGCAGACCGATGCTGGCGGCGGGCGTGTCGGCCATCACGCTGTCGATGACGGCAGGAATGAGCGGACGTACGAACGACGGTTCGGCCTTCAGCATGCCGAGCAGGTTGAGCTCGCCGGGCAGCGTGAGGCTCATCGGCTTGCCATCGCGGACAATGTCGACGCGCTTAGCCTCAGAGATATCGCGGTAAAGGTCGGCCGAGAAGTCCTTGAACTCGCCCTTCTCCGTGCCTACTAATATATCGCCGTCCTTGAAGCCGAGTGCCTTGGCCTCGCTGTTGAACTTCATACCCATCGTCATGTCCTTCACGGGGATGTAGGTGTCGCCCCAGTGGAACAGAATCATCGAGTAGATAAACAGCGCCAGCAGGAAGTTGACCAGCACGCCGCCAATCATGATGAGCAGGCGCTGCCACACAGGCTTCGTGCGGAACTCCCAGGGCTGGGCCTTCTCGCTGAGCTTCTGGTTGGTCTCGTCGATCATGCCGTCGATGGCGCAGTAGCCGCCGAGCGGCAGCCAGCCCAGGCCATACTCCGTGCCAACGTACTCCTTCTTCTCGTTGCCCTCCTCGTCCTTCTTCGTGGGCACCACCTCAGGCTTCAGCTTCAGCAGTCGGCGCAGCCAGGTGTCGTAGGTGCTGAGGATGTGGAACTTGGGATTGAAGAACAGGTAGAACCTCGACACGCGCACTTTGAAGAGCTTGGCGAAGGTGAAGTGCCCCAGTTCGTGGAGCAGCACGAGCAGGCTGATAGCCAGCATGAACTGTAACAGTCTTATCAGAAATACTTCCATTATTTACGATTTACTTATTTTCGAGTTACGATTTGTTGAGCAATTCGGTTGCAATGCGCCTGGCCTCGGCATCGGTCGCGATGTAGGTCTCGTAGGTGGGAGCCTTGTCGAATGTAGCCCGCTGCATGGTCTCGGCAATGACGTCGCCCATCTGGAGGAAGCCGCAGCGGTCCTCGAGGAAGGCGCGGTTCACTATCTCGTTGGCAGCATTGACAATGCAGGGCATGTTGCCTCCCTTGGCCAGTGCCTCGTAAGCCATTGCCAAGCAGCGGAACTTCTTCAGGTCGGGCTCGAAGAACTCCAGCTTCTGAGCGGCAAACAGGTCGAGCCGCTCGCCACTGAGGGGCAGTCGGCGGGGGAAGGAGAAGGCGTACTGGATAGGCAGCCGCATGTCGGGCACGCCAAGCTGCGCCTTCACCGAGCCGTCCTGGAACTGCACAGCGCTGTGGACGATGGACTGCGGGTGGACGAGCACCTGAATCTGCTTGGCATCGACGCCGAAGAGCCACTTGGCCTCTATGACCTCGAAGCCCTTGTTCATCATTGAGGCAGAGTCGATGGTAATCTTCGCACCCATGTCCCACGTCGGGTGGCGCAGGGCGTCGGCCTTCGTCACGTGGGCAATCTCCTCCATCGACTTCAGTCGGAAGGGGCCTCCCGAGGCCGTCAGCAGAATCTTCTCTATCGGGTTCTGGTCTTCACCGACCAGCGACTGGAAGATGGCCGAGTGCTCGCTGTCGACGGGCAGGATGGGCGTATGATACTGCTGCGCCAGCTGGAGTATCAGCTCGCCGGCCACGACCAGCGTCTCCTTGTTGGCCAGGGCAATGGCCTTACCGGCCTTGATGGCATGGATGGTGGGTGAGAGTCCGGCAAAGCCGACCATTGCCGTGAGCACCATGTCGATAGGACCGGCCTCGACAATCTCGTCGAGGGCCTGCGCACCGGCATAGACCTTCACGTCGGGCAGGTCGTCCATCAGCCGCCGCAGCTCGTCGTAGCGCGCCTCGTTGGCAATGACCACGGCGGCGGGCTTGAACTGATGGGCCTGCTGGGCCAGCAGTTCCACCTTGTTGTTAGCTGTCAGGCAGTAGACCTCATAAAGGTCACTATGCTCGCCGATGACCTCGAGCGCCTGGGTGCCTATCGACCCCGTGGAGCCGAGAATGGCTATCTGGCGTTTCTGCTTCATAATGCTTTTTCGTTAATTCGGGCGCAAAAGTACTAAAAAATATCGACATTGCGCCCATCGGCACCTATAAAAGATTATAATTCAGGTTAAACTAACCGTTTACGACTTGGCAAAGCCGAGCGACAAAAGGCTCAGCCTGACATTGCCGGCAGTGAGCAGTTCGCGGGCGCAGGCCGTCATCGTGGCACCGGTGGTCACCACATCGTCGACCAGCAGGACATGCTTGCCGCTGACCGCCGCGGCATCGGTCAGGCGGAACACATCGGCCACGTTCTCCTGCCGCTCCCAGCGGCCCATCTGCGTCTGGCTCTTCTTGAACGTGGTGCGGCGCACGGCACGCTTGCTGAGGGGCAAGCCTGTGACGTCAGCAATGCCCTTGGCTATGCACTGGCTCTGGTTGTAGCCTCTGTGGCGCTGACGGCTGCGGGCCAGCGGCACGGGCACTATCAGGTCGATGCCGTCGAAGAACCCCGACTCGGCAAACTCGCGGGCAATCATCTGCCCCATCTCCTCGCCTATCTCGGGGTGGTCGTGGTACTTCAGGTCGTAGATGATGTTACTGTCCTTCGAACTGGCTTCGTAATAGAACAGCGCCGTCGCGCGCTCCACGGGAATGATGCCCCAGAAGAGCCGCGCCATCATGTTGTCGCTGGCATTCAGCTGGAAGCCCGTCCGCGGCAGGTGCATGTTGCACGACGCACACAACACCCGCTCCGACAGCGACAGCCGCCGGCCGCAGACCGTGCAGAGGCGCGGGGCCAGGAGGTCGAGCAGGCGCTGCCACAAGCTAATCTTCTTCATCCACGTCGTCGATGTCGCCGCTGATGCACTGGCGGATGATGTCGTAAGTAAAGCCGCGGCTGAGGGCAAACTTCACCAGTTTCTGGTTCAGCTCGTAGTCGCTGTCAGCCATGACGCTGCGCCGCTTCTGCTGCAGCAGGGGGCGCAGTACGCTGAGGTACTCGTCGTCGCCGACCTCGCCGAGCACGCGCTCACGAATGTCGTCGTCGATATGCTTCGCCCAAAGTCCCTGCTCCACCTTGCGGCGGCCCCACTTGTTATACCTTATTTTATCGCGCACAAACGCGCGGGCATAGCGCTCGTCGTCGACATAGCGCTCGCCGACGAGCCGCGCCATCACGCGGGCCTGCGCCTCGTCGCTCATGCCCCACCGCCGCATCTTCTCCGTCAGCTCGTGCTGGCAGTGCTCGCTGCGTGCGCAGAGCTGGGCCAGTTGCAGGTAGGCTCCCTGCTCGGTTACTTCCTTCATCGTTGCGCTCTTATCATTCGTTGTTTGCAGTATTGGTCTTCCTTGGTTTCGATGTTGTGATACAACATCATACTTAACAGGCGCTGCACGTCGCTGGCGTAGAGGGGATTCAGCTCGAAGTAGAGCCAGCCGCCGGGCTTCAGCGCCTCCTGTCCATAGGCGGCAATGGCGCGATAGAACAGCAGCGGGTCGTCGTCGGGCACGAACAGGGCCAAGTGTGGTTCATAGTCGAGCACGTTGCGCTCCATCGCCGCCTTTTCGCGCTCACAGACGTAGGGCGGGTTACTCACGATGAAGTCCCACTTGTCCCCTATGCTGCGACACCGTCGCAGCACATCAACCTGCTCAAACGACACGTGAACATTGGTACGTTTGGCGTTCTCGCGGGCTATTCCCAAGGCCACCGCGGAAACATCCCATCCCGTCACCCGCGCTTCCGGCTGTTCAGCCGCCAGCGTGCAGGCGATGCAACCGCTGCCCGTGCCGATGTCGAGCACCTCGCAAGGCCCCGTGAGGGATATCCACTGACATAGCTCATAGGTCTCAGGTCTCGGTATCAGCACGCCCGGCCTGACCGCAAACCGCCGTCCGCCAAACTCTGTCCTGCCCAAGACATACTGCACGGGCTCACCCGTCAGCAGCCGCTGCTGAATGCTGGCCAGCTCTGCTTCGTCGGGCATGCGCCCCATCAGCACGTCGGCCATCGTCAGACCGAAGCGCTCTTCGAGTACCAGCCTCGCCACTGCCTGCGCCTCCCGCTCGTCGTAAACCGCCGTCAGCGGCCGCCATAGTTCAGTATAAGTCATCGCCATCTGGCGCTAAACACGCGAATCAGACTCTGCTATGAGTTGAAGCAGGCGGTCGACCGCCTCTTCTTCGGGGATATTCTTCTCAACACACTCCTTGCGCCGATAAAGAGAAATGCGCCCCCGACTGGCTCCGACGTAACCATAGTCAGCATCGGCCATCTCGCCCGGTCCGTTGACGATGCAGCCCATGATGCCGATTTTCAGTCCGACAAGGTGGCTGGTAGCAGCCTTGATGCGGGCAATGGTGTCCTGCAAGTTATAGAGAGTACGTCCGCAGCCTGGACAGGAGATGTACTCCGTCTTGGTAAACTTGATGCGTGCAGCCTGGAGGATCGCGTCGGCGAGCTCTTCGAGGAGAGCTTCAGAGAACAGGGACTGCGCGGAACAAAGCTGGAGCTTGGTGGCACGGCGGTCGATAAAGAGCGCACCGGTAGCCATGGCAGCCTTCAACTGGAAGGTTTCCCAGTCGGGCTCATCAATGGTCAGGGTGACGGTGTCGTCTTGGATGCTGGCCTCTGCACGGGCGCGCAGGTCGCTACATTCTTCGATGGAATCGACGATTTCACGTGCTACGGGTATCTCGTTCTCCGGTTCTTCACTCAGTGAGACGCGGATGGTATCGCCAATACCTTCTGTCAACAACGCACCTATGCCGACGGCCGACTTAATACGGCCGTCCTCGCCCTCACCAGCCTCTGTGACACCGAGGTGCAGGGGGTAGTGCATGTCCTCCTGGTCCATTGTCCTTACCAGCAGTCGGACGGTCTGAACCATTACCACCGTATTCGATGCCTTAATGCTGATGACGACATCGTCGAACCGTTCGCGGCGGAAGATGCGCAGGAACTCCATGCAACTCTCGACGATACCTTCGGGCGTGTCGCCGTAACGCGACATGATGCGGTCGGAGAGCGAACCATGATTGACGCCAATACGTACGGCAGTCTTATGTTCCTTGCAGATATTGATAAAAGGCACGAGTTTACGCTCGATCTTCAGCAGCTCCTCAGCATACTCCTCATCAGTGTACTCCAGATGCTTGAACGTGCGGCCCGGGTCGACGTAGTTGCCGGGGTTGATGCGCACTTTCTCGCAGTACTGGGCGGCCACATCAGCGGTATGAGCCGTAAAGTGGACGTCAGCCACAAGTGGCTGCGTATAGCCATCGGCCTTCAGCCGGTCCGATATATTCTTCATGTTCTCGGCCTCGCGTGTACCCTGCGTAGTGAAGCGTACCAGCTCGCCGCCAGCATCGATAATGCGCTTGGCCTGTGCCACCGAACCATCAGTGTCGTTGGTGTCGGTGGTGGCCATCGACTGAATGCGGATGGGATTCGTGCCGCCGATGGCAATGTTGCCAACACGGCAGACGCTGCTAATTCGTCTTGTACTCATACTTCACCTCTGCGAGTTCCTTGTTTGCCTTCTCAATTTTGGCCTTCAGGCCAGCCTTATAGTCACCGAGCCGCTGAGCGATGGCATCGTCGCCAAGTGCCAGCATCTCGACAGCAAGGATGGCAGCGTTCTGGGCGGCATTCACACCGACCGTAGCCACGGGAATGCCCGGTGGCATCTGGACAATGCTGAGCAGGGCATCGAGTCCGTCGAGCATTCCCTTGACAGGAACACCGATGACGGGCAGGGTAGTCTGGGCAGCGATGACGCCGGGCAGGGCTGCCGCCATGCCGGCGGCGGCAATGATGACTTTCAGTCCGCGCCCCTTGGCTTCGTGGGCAAACTGCTCAACGGCTTCGGGTGTACGGTGAGCAGAGAGTGCGTTTACTTCGAAGGGCACCTGCAACTCATCCAGTTGTCGGCAGGCTTTCTCCATGACGGGCAGGTCGCTGGTGCTGCCCATGATAATGCTTACTAATGGTTTCATATTATAGTGTTGTTATAGTTTCAGTATGGCCAGTATGGCGCAGGCAAAGCCGGTAAAGAAACCCACGAGCACCTGCGGCAGGGTGTGCTGACGGAGCAGCATGCGACTGGTGCCGAGGATGCCGGCGATGATAATGACAAAGCACATCCACCAGGTGGGGTTGAATCGGAATATGTCGGAAAAGACCAGCAGTGCTCCAGCCACACCGCCAATGCCGGCGGTATGTGTCGAGATTTTCCACCAGCTATTGACGATGGCGCAGACAATCTGTATAATCAGCGCACTGGCCACGATGCTGCGCATAAAGAATGGAATGTGCATAAGCCCCATCATGTAGAAGCAGACAAAGTAGCTGAGGATAGAGATGAGGTACGGCACGATGCGCCGCTCACGACTTCCCAGTTCTATGGGCGTCCACCCCTGATAGTTACGATAGAGGTGGATGAGGAATGTCGGCAGCAGAATGGTGAAGAAGTAGACAACCGCCAGCACGTTGAACTTGTAGCGGAACGGATATTGGCTGAGATATGACAGGAAGAAGAGTGCCACCAGCCCCAGGATGGGCAGGTAGAACGGGGTGAACAGCATGCTGGCCACCCTCGCTGCAATGATAATCTGTCGTTCTCGGGTTATCTTTCTCATTTTCTCAGTCTGGCAACGGGTATTCCTAACTGTTCACGATACTTGGCCACGGTGCGTCGGGCAATGGTATAGCCCTGCTCGGCCATGCGCTTTGTCAGCGCTTCGTCGCTCAGCGGCTTGCGTTTGTCCTCGCTGTCGACGATGTCACGCAGTGCCGCCTTGATTCGCCGGGTAGACAGTTCTTCACCCTGTTCGGTTACGTAGCTGTCGCTGAAGAAGTGGCGCAGGGGGAACGTGCCCCAGCGCGTCTGTGCATACTTGGAATTGCTGACGCGCGAAACGGTGGACAGGTCGAGGCCTGTACGTTCGGCCACGTCTTTCAGTATCATGGGCCGCAACGACGCCTCGTCTCCGTCGAGGAAGAACTGCCGCTGCAGCTGTATGATGGCCTGCATGGTGGCGGTCAGCGTCTGGCGGCGCATGCGGATGGCATCGATAAAGCCCTGTGCGGCATCCACCTTTTTCTTTATATAGAGCAGGGCCTCCTTGGCTTGCCTGCTCATGTGGTCGTGGTTCTGCTGATATTCCTTCATAGAGTCGGCAAACGACTGCGACACCTTCAGCTCAGGCAGGTCGCCTTGGTTCAGCGTGAAGGTGATGGTGCCGTCGTCCTGCGTGTCGACGATGAAGTCAGGGGTTATCTGCTGCAGCGACCGTCCGATGCTCTCGCCCATCGAAGCCCCGGGCTTGGGGTTCAGTTTGCGCAGTTCGCCGAAGAGCGTCTTTGCCTGCAAGTCGTTCAGCTTCAATGCCGACTGTATGCGGTGCCAGTGCTTCTTGGTGAAGGCGTCGAAGTAGTCGGTGACGACCTGTTCCATCAGCGTCTTCAGCCGCGAGTCGTCGCGCCGTTCAATCTGTAGCAGCAGACATTCCTGTAGCGAGCGGGCACCGATGCCCGCAGGGTCGAACTGCTGCAGTTGCAACAGCACGCGTTCTATCTCCTCTGTCGTGCTTTCAATGTTTTGATAGACGGCCAGTTCTTCGCAGATGGCGTCAAGCTGCTTGCGGAGCAAGCCGTCGTCGTCGAGCGAGCCAATGAGGTACTCCATTATGTCGCGCTCATGCTCTGTCAGGTTCGAGAGGGCCATCTGCTCCTTCAGCTGGTCATAGAAGGAGACCGTCTGGCCATAGACCAGTTCCTCCCGCTCTTCATCGACACTGCCGCCACCGTGGTAGACGGGCAGTTCCTCGTCGTCACGCCCGATGCTCTCCAGTGCGGCATCAAGAGCCGACTGGCGCTCCTCGCGCTCGCGCTGGCTGTCGAAGTCGTCGGGAGCATCCGGTGAATCCGGGCTGTCCGGATAGTCAGGGTTGTCTGGGAAATCCAGGCTGTCGGTACCAATCTCCAGAGCCGGGTTATCGTCCATTTCTGTGTTGATGCGCTCCTGCAACTGGGTGACGGGCAGTTCTATCAACTGCGCCTGCAGTAGCTGTTGCACGGAGATGTTCTGTACCTGTTTCTGCTCCTGCTTCTGTTCTTGAACTTGGTTCTGAGTCATTTGAAGTAATCTGTCAACTGTCCGGCCAAGGCGACCAGAGCCTCTGTGTCGTTATTGCCATAGCGCTGCCAGACGGCCTGGCAGGGCAACAGCAGCGGACTGAATGTCACGTCGCGGCGGTTCAGGTAGGGATCGCAGTGCTGGAACACATCCAGCAGCTCCACCACGTCATCCGCACCAATCCCCAACAGCTTTGCCAGTTCTTTCACCTCTGGCGTCTCGCCGACCATGGTGGCTGGCGTCAGGCGGAAGTAGAGGTCGAGCACCATGATGAGCATCACCGGCATCAGCCGCTCATTCTCGGGAAGCGGCTGCCAGTCTTTCTCCCACGTCTCGTTAAGGTCGACCCCCTCATAGAATTCGTCGGCGCGCCCGAAGCCTTTCATCTCGCGCAGCAGTCGGGCCGCGCGGGCCAGCTTGGTCGCATTGCCGCTATAGGTTTTCCAGATACGCTCTACACGCGGTGTCTCCAGCGTTGCTATCTCCTGCATCTTTGTCAAAAGAGCCTGTGGGTGGATATGCAGCTCCAGTCCCAGCTGAACCATTTCACGACTGTAGAGAGGCTTGACACCGACGGGTCGGCGCAGGTAAGCCTGCATCAGCAGCAGCCAGTAGTCGTCTTGCCATTGGGTTTTTCTTGCCATAACTGAACAATTTGTGTGCAAAGATAGGAAATAATTACGAATTACGCGTAATGAAATATGAATTATTTTCGTACCTTTGCACGCAAAATGGAAAATAGTTATGAGAAAGGTGCTGTTTTTTCTTTCTTTGGTGGCACTCCTGCCAACTGTCACTGCCCAGACGGCCAAGGTGGAGATTGCTAAAAACGTGCGAATCACGGCTAACCGAAACATGGCCTACATGATTCCGAAGAAGCAGCAGACGCCAGCTCCTCCCGGTATGAAGCCTTTCTACGTCAGTCACTTCGGGCGTTGCGGTTCCCACTATCTTGACGAAGCCACAGACTATGACTATCCGTACAACACACTGCTCCGCGCCGCGTCGCTCGGGAAGCTGACGCCTATGGGGAGAACTGCCCTACAGCGCATACAGAGAATCAGGGACGACGCCCGGGAACGCCTTGGCGAACTGACACCGCTGGGTCATGAACAGCAGAAGCAGATTGCCCGTCGCATGTATGAGCGTTTCCCCGAGGTTTTTGCCGGCGACGCCCACATCGATGCCAGGAGCACACTATCGGTACGCAGCATCCTGTCGATGGAGAGCATGCTCCAGCAACTGCTCATGCTGAACCCCAAGTTGCAGGTCAGCCATGATGCCACGCGCCGCGACCAGTACTACATGTCACCCACCGACACTCTGTTCACTCTCCATGCCACGGAGCCGTCGGTGACAGAACCTTACCAGGAATTCTGCAAGCGCCACGACACTTCCGACAAACTGATGAAGCTTTTATTCAGCGATGCCGACTACGTGAGAAGCGAGGTCGACGCTTCGCGCTTCAACGTCTCTTTCTTCAAGCTGGCGTCGCATCTGCAGAACACCGACCTGAGCAATCGCCTGACACTGTACGACACGTTCTCCGACGACGACCTCTATGAGAACTGGCTGTGCGACAATGCCCTCTCGTACGTTACCTACGCCTCATCACCGCTGAACGGCGGGCGTCAGCCCTTCGTGCAGCGTGAACTGCTGCGGCAGATCATCTACGAGGCCGACAGTTGCGTCAGCAACGGGAAACCCTGTGCCACGCTGCGATTCGGCCACGACTCGGCAGTGCTCTCCCTGGCCTGCCTGCTCGACCTGAACGACTGCGGTCAGCAGATTGCCGACCTCGACCAGCTGGACCGTAAAGGGTGGCATGACTACAAACTGAACCCCATGGCAGCCAACATCCAGTTTGTCTTCTACCATCGCATGCAGAACGACGACGACGTTTACTTCAAGGTGTTGCTCAACGAGGAAGAGGCCACACTGCCCCTCAAGTCAACCAAGGGGGCCTACTACCGTTGGAACGAATTCAGGGAACGCTATCTGAAACTCCTCAACAGTTACCAGGAGCCGTAGCTCATCCACATATAACTATGCCAGCGTGTGCTGGTCGAGGAATCTCGACACGTCGTCCTTATAGTTCTCCGAGATGGGGACGGCATCCTTGCCGTACATGATGCGCTGGCGGTCTACCGTACTGATATTGGTCATGTGCGCAATATAGGAGCGGTGTGTGCGCAGAAACTCAGGTCGCGGCAGCAGTTCCTCAAGTCGCTTCATGTTGATGAGCGACATGATGCGCTCGCCGTCTTTCAGGCAGATGCGTACATAGTCCTTCACGCCTTCAATGTAAAGAATGTCATCGAACATGATGCGCACCAGGCGGTAGTCGCTCTTGACAAATATGAAACGGTCTTCACGCGTGACCACCCGCTGACTCTGCGTAGAGAACCACTCCAGCGCATTATTGACGGTTGCAGCAAAGGTCTCGAAGCTAATGGGCTTCAGCAGGTAGTCGAAGGCAGACACTTTGTAGCCGTCGATGGCATACTGCTTAAAGGCAGTGGTAAAGACGATGCGCGTCTGCTTGGGTATGAGCCTTGCGAACTCCATGCCCGACAGTTCAGGCATCTGGATGTCCAGGAACAGCAGGTCGACGGGCGCGCTGCGCAGTCCGGCCATGGCGGTCAGCGCACTGTTGTAGATTCCCGTCAGTTTCAAGCTCGGCATTTCCTTAACGTAACTCTCCAGAAGCTGGGCGGCCAGTGGCTCGTCGTCGATGATTGCACAAGTCAGTGTCATAGTCGTATTAGTCTGTTTTTTGTTTTTGTGTGATTATCAAGTGTGAGTAATAGACCGCCCGGTCGGCTGACAGTCCATAGTCCCAACGGTAATGGTCAGGATAGGTCAGTTGCAGGCGTTTCTGCACCTGTGTCAGCCCGATGCCGTGACCACTTTCGTCATTTGCTCTCTTCGGGTGGTTCGAGTTCTCGATGCAGAAGTCGATTTGTTCTTTGTCTGCCTTTAGGCTGATGTTGATAAAGCTCTCGAGGGTGGGACTGATGCCGTGCTTGAAAGCGTTCTCCACCAACGGTATCAGAATGAGCGGAGCTATCTTTACGTCATTCCGTGCCTGACTGGCATCGAAGTTTACCTTTACCGACTCCGGCAGCCGGATCTTCATCAGCTTGATATAGCTCTCAATAAACTTCACCTCGTCCTCCATCTGTACCTCCTCCTCCATGTTGTCGTAGAGCATGTGGCGCAGCATGGCCGACAACTGCTGGATGGCCTCTTGGGCGCGCCGTGTGTCGAAAGCCGTCAGGGCATAGATGTTGTTCAGCGTGTTCAGCAGGAAGTGGGGGTTCATCTCGTAGCGTAGGTTGCTCAATTCGGCACCGGCGCGCGCGGCGTTGGCCTCCAAGCGTGCCTCCACGGACGCCTGCCACAGCGATCCCAACTTCATCGAGACGGCTATCATCACGGCCACTGCCAGATTGAACACATAGCCCCTGCCCACGCCCAACCAATAGTGCATCAGGGCAGCAAGCCCTGTCACCAATATGCAGTTAACCACCCAGACCAGCGTCTTGCGCCCCTGCATATAGTAGCGAGGCGTCAGCCACAGGAAGTTCAGATAGAAGACGGCAATGACTGCTGTTGTCGGAATGAGCGACAACGGATAATCCACTTGCCGGAATGTCATTGGCAACAGGAACAGCACTCCCCACGTGGCCAGATGCGACAGAAAGGTGATGAGGTGGCTCTTCGTCATTCGTCAGCGGCTCTGCTTAGGCTTAGTGGCCAGGATAAAGTAGATAATCAGCAGGACGTAGGCTATCAGTGAGCAGACCTCGCTCAGCGGGTTCGCCAGCCACGACTCGCTGACAGGGTTGAAGCCGCCGAAGCGCAGCAGCGCACTCACCACACCCATCAGGGCGCCGCCGGCAATGAAGCCGCTGGCCAGGAGCGTGCCCTTCTCGCCACGAGCCTCGTTCACCGCCTTATCCTTCGACCGCGTAGTAACATACCAGTTGATGGCACCGCCGACGACCAACGGCACGTTCAGCTCCATCGGGATGAACATACCCAGTGCGAAGGCCAGAGCCGGCACCTTGCAGAGCGTCAGCACCACGGCCAGCAGGGCACCGATGGCATAGAGCAGCCACGGGGCGCCGACGCCGTTCATCAGCGGGTCGATGACCGCCGCCATCGCGTTGGCCTGCGGGGCGGCCAGCTGCCCGGAGGCGAAGCCGTAGGTCTCGTTCAGCAGCATCATCACGCCGCCGACGGTAGCCGCTGAGACCAGCGTACCCAGAAACTTCCACGTCTCCTGCTTCCTCGGCGTCGTGCCGAGCCAGTAGCCTATCTTCAGGTCGGTGATGAACGCCCCGGCCATGGCCAGTGCCGTACACACTACGCCGCCCATAATCAGGGCAGCCACCATGCCGCTGGTGCCGTTCAGACCCACGCCCACCATGACCACCGAGGCCAGGATGAGCGTCATCAGCGTCATGCCGCTGACGGGGTTCGACCCCACGATGGCGATGGCGTTAGCCGCTACCGTCGTAAAGAGGAACGCGATGACCGCCACCAGCACAATGGCCACCAGTGCCTGCAGCATGTTGCCGTCCATCACGCCGAACCAGAAGAACAGGAACGTCAGCACGATGGTCACTATCGACGCAATGGCAATGAACCGGAACGGCAGGTCCTTGCTCGTTCGCTGCGACTTCGTCGCAGCCTCCCCGCCACCTTTCATCTCCTTGGCCGCCAGGCCCACCGCACTCTTGATGATGCCCCACGACTTGATAATACCGATGATGCCGGCCATGGCGATGCCGCCGATGCCGATAGACTTGCCGTAGGCCTTGAATATCTCCTCAGGCGACATGTCGCCAACGGCTGTCGTGATGCTCGGGTCCCACTGGTTAAGCACGTCGCCGCCGAAGAGCAGCGCCATGCCGGGCACGATGAGCCACCACACGCTGAGCGATCCCAGCGTGATAATCAGCGCGTATTTGAAGCCGACGATATAGCCCAAGCCCAAGACGGCCGCGCCGGTGTTGATCTTGAACACCAGCTTGGCCTGGTCGGCCAGTTGCTCGCCCCAGCCGACGACGCGGCTCGTGAAGTTCTCGTTCCACCAGCCGAAGGTGGCCACGATGAAGTCGTACAGACCGCCTGCCAGGCCGGCCATGAGCAGAGGCTTGGCCTGGTCGCCGCCCTTGGCGCCGCTGACCAGCACCTGCGTCGTCGCCGTAGCCTCGGGGAAGGGGTACTTGCCGTGCATGTCGCTCACAAAATACTTGCGGAACGGTATGAGGAACAGAATGCCGATGATGCCGCCAAGCAGCGAGGCAATGAATATCTTCAGGAACGACGCCGACATCTCGGGATACTTTGCCTGCAGGATGTAGATGGCAGGCAGCGTGAAGATGGCACCGGCCACCACGGCACCCGAGCAGGCGCCTATCGACTGGATGATGACGTTCTCGCCCAAGGCTTTCGACCGCTTGGCCGCCGTCGACACACCCACGGCGATGATGGCTATCGGGATGGCGGCCTCGAACACCTGCCCCACCTTCAGTCCCAGGTAGGCAGCAGCTGCCGAGAAGAGCATGGCCATCAGCACACCCCACGTCACCGACCACGCGTTCACCTCGGGATACTGGCCGCGCGGCGACATCAGCGGCTCGTAAGTCTCACCCTCCTTCAGTTCGCGAAAGGCATTCTCCGCCAACTGTGTCTTGATTTCGTATTCTTTTTCTTCCATAACCTTATTAATATAGATTACCGTGACAGCCAGCGCGTGGGATTCTGAGGCGTCGTTCCGTTGCGCAACTGGAACTGCAGGATGCCCTCAGAGCCAACCGTACCCAGGGTCTGGCGCGTGCTGACGTGCTGACCGCGACGGACGCTCACCGACGAGAGGTTGGTGTAGACGGAAATGTAGCGGCCATGACGGACCATGACTCCCATCGCACCGCCGATGCTGAAGACGGCACACACCTCGCCGTCGAAGATGCTGCGCGCCTGAGCGCCCGACTGACCTTTGATATTGATGCCTTTGTTGTCGAACTGAACGCCCTTCAGCCCTTCCACATTGTGCTGGCCGAAACCGCTGACAATGCGATAGCCTCCGGTGATGGGCATCGGCAGGCGCCCACGGTTGCTCTCGAAGTTGCCGCTCAGACGACGGTCCTCTGTCGAGACGGTGAACGACTCACGCTCCTCGCGCTCCCTTTTCTTGACCTCAGCCACCTCACGCTCATGAGCCTTGGCCTCTTCGGCGGCCTTGCGCTCAGCAGCCTTGCGGGCAGCCTCAGCCTCACGGGCAGCACGCTCGGCGGCGCGTTTCTCCTCGGCACTCTTGCGCTCGGCGGCCAGTGCCTGCTGCTTGGCACGCTCCTCGCGGGCCTTGGCCTCGGCTATGCGGCGCGCGTTTTCGCGCGCGGCAGCCTCGGCAGCGGCCTTCTTGCGGGCCAGCTCCTCGGCGCGCTTCTTGGCAGCAGCCTCAGCGGCTTTCCTGCGGGCTTCGGCCTTGGCTTCGGCCTCGGCGCGCGCCTTGGCACGTGCCACCTCCTCGGCTATGAGCTTCTCAATCTGTGCGTTGAGGGCGGCATCCTTCTTGCGCTGCTCGCTGATAATGTTCTGTATGGTCTTCTGCTCCTTCTGCAGCGAGTTCACCACCTGCTGCTGCTCGGCCTGCTTGCCTTCCAGGTTCTTCCGTTCCTGTTCGCCGCGGTCGAGCAAGGTGTGCTTCTGCTGTTTGGTCGAGGCCATTTCGCCCTGCACTTCCTCTATCTGCTCCTTCAGCAGCATGACGGCCTCGCCCTGTGCCCGCTGGTATTGGGCATACTCGCGCGAGAAGCGCAGCCGGCGGTACATCTGTGTGAAGTTCTGGGCACTGAAGATGAACATCAGCTGGTTTTGCAGCGAGCGGTTGCGGTGCATGTAGCGCATCGACTTCAGGTAGTTCTGCTTCCGTTCGTCGAGTTTCTTTTCCAGGCTGCCCAGCTGTATGTCGAGCGTGGCAATGTTGCCGTCGATGACGTTCAGGTCGCGGCGGATGGTGTCGATGGTACGGAGTTTGTCGGCTATCTCGGTCGTGATGGCCTGCAGGTTCTCCAAGCGCTGCTTCACGTTCTTGCGATTGGCCTGCAGCTTCTGCTCCTGTTCCTTGATCTGCTTCTGCAATTGCTGACGCTGGTTCTGCAAGCCCTTGATGTTGGGCGTCTGGGGCGTCGGGGTGGCTGTCTTGCCCTTCTGTGTCGTTGTCCTTTTCTTGACGGTTGTCTTCTTGGCGGCAGTCTTCTTGACGGTTGTCTTCTTGACGGTTGTCTTCTTGGCGGCTGGCTTCCGGGCGACCGATGTTTTGACGGTCTTCCGCTGCTGCACAGTCTTCTTTGTCTGTGCAGCAGAACCCATGGCCAGGGTCAGCGCCAATAATATGATTGTCAGTCTGTTCATTCTCTTTTATCCTTAAAGCGACATAACGCGCTGAAGAATCTCCTCGACTGTCACCTCACGGTATTTGCCCGACACTTCGGTGTAAGGCTCCCAGTCGGTCTCATGGGTGATGCTGTTCAGCTTCAGGTCCAGCTCCACTTCCTTCTTGGTGGTCTTCAGGACGATGTTCATGTCGCTGGGAAACTGGCGCTTGCCCTCTTTCAGCGGGTTGAAGCCGTCGTAGTTCCACGTCAGGCCCGTCTTGCTGCTGTTCTGGTCCTTGAACACCACCTTGGCCTGCTTGATGAGGCCGGTCGACTGACTAGCTATCCAGCTGTAGCCGAACAAGTCGGCGTCAAACCTGATGACGGCGTCGCCGTCATTGTTGGCGCTGGCGTCAAACCTGGCCATGTCGTCTTGGCTCAGGGTGGTGCGGTTGGGCTGGAACAACTCGTTCCAGAACAGGGCCTGCAGCGTGTAGAAGCTCAGTCCGTTGCGATGCAGGAAATCCACGTCGGCGTAGGGGGCCTTGATATACTGCTTGTTGATGCGGTCCATGATGAGCACATAGTCCTTGGTGAACTCCAGACGGGCGGCCTCCACCAGTCCGAACGCCATCAGCTGCAGGCGGATGACGTCGTCGCGCTTCATCTTCAGGTTGCCTGTCAGCGAGATGTCCTTGCCGCCGGAAGCGGCCACGAACTTCACCTTCGACGTGATGAACTTCGGGGGCTGGGCGGCGTTGTTGGTCCAGACCTTCTCTAAGTCAACCGACCGCGTGACGGTGGCGACGGGCGCGGTCTGGGGCGTAGTCTCCTCTGCCAGTTTCTTCTTCGAACCGCACGCTGCCAGCAGCGTCAGTAGCGTCAGGGCCAGTGTAGCCAGCTTTAGTTTGTGTGATGTCTTCATTTCTTCTTGATATATTTGCGTTGTCTGATTTTTCTTGCCAGTAGCTTGTTCTGCGGGTCTTTCTTGAGTGCCTGCTGCCACAGCTCTACGGCGCGTTCGGGCTCGTGGTTCTGGATGTAGATGTCGCCGGCGTGCTCGGTAATGACGGCACTGCTGTCGGAGTCGTTCTGCAGGGCCTGGTCGATGTAGATCTTTGCCTCGCTGTAGCGCTGCTGCATGAAGAGGATCCAGGCGTAGGTGTCGAGGTAGGTTGCACTCTTGGGCTCGGCCTTGATGGTCTTGTAGCTCATCTGCTCGGCCTTGTCGAGCTGCTCGTTCATCTCACTGAGAAAGTAGGCGTAGTTGTTCAGGCACATCACGTTGTCGTCCTTCCACTGCAGGCAGGAGTCGTAGGCCTCGAAGGCCTCGCGCGTCATGCCCTTCTGGTGGAGCAGGTCGCCCATGACGGCATAGAAGTCGCTGACGATGGCTGGGTTGCTGTCCTCGTTGATGACGCCGATGCCGTTCTGGAAAGCTTCCAGAGCCATGTCGTGGTTGTCGTCCTGATAGTAGGCCATGCCCTGGTAGTAGTAGAAGGCCATCTCCTCGGGGTTATACTGGCGGGCCTCCTGACAGAGGCTGATGACCTCGTCGTGGTCCTTGCGGTCCCAGGCATAGCTGACCAGCTGCAGCCGGGCGGCTGCATTGTCGGGGGCTATGCGCAGCACCGTCTGAAGCATGGCCTTCACCGAGTCCTGCGGCATTTTCTTCAGGTCCATGTAGGCAGCGCAGAGCGTGGCAATGTCGTCGTTCTGCTGGGGCTGGGCCAGCATCTTATGGAACAGGGCGAGCACCTGGGTGCTGTCGCCGCCGGTCCGCTCGCTGTCGGCCACCACCTGCCGCATCAGGTAGATGCGCTGCTCGGTGGTCGTGTTCTTGTTCAGCAGAATCTGCTCGGTGATGGAGTCCACCTTCTCGGTCTCGCCCTGCACGCGGTAGTAGCTGCGCAGCGACCCCAGTGCGCGCGTGTTGTCAGGTTCTTCAGCCAATATCTCATGATAGAGTTTCAGGGCTTGCTCCTCCTCGTCGTTACGCAGCAGCATGTCGGCATACAGCCCACGGTAGTTCAGGTCGTAGGGATACTGGTCGGCCAGCGTCTTCATCTCGGCAATGGCTGCAGCCTTGTTGCCCATCCTGGTGTAAATCTCGCTCTTGGCAAACGAGAGCCGTTCGCTCTTGCCCTCGTTGGCCTCGATGCGGTTCAGCGTTTCGACGGCCTTGTCGTTGTCGCCGGTCTCCTGGTACAGGTCAAAGAGTCTTTCCAGCAGTTCGTCGCGGCTCTTGTCCTGGTCGTAGAGCTGCTCCACCACGGTAATGGCCTTGGGGTAATCCTGCTGGCGGATGTACATTTGGGCCACCGACTCGAGGAAGGTGGGGTTGTTGGGTTCCAGCTCCACGGCCTTCAGCAGGCATTGCTGGGCCAGGCTGTCGTTACGGAGCATCTGGTAGTACTGAGCCAGGAAGTAGTGGGCCTCCGAGGCTTGCGGGTTCAGCTTGACGCAGTGCTGCAGCAGGTCGAAGGCAGCATCGTGGTTTTCCTTCTGCCGCTGCACCATCGCCTCAAGGAAGAAGGCGTCGTACCTCGTACTGACCGAATCGCCGGCCAGCACACTGATGCTGACAAGCAGCAGCACAACAGACAGTCTTATTCTTCTCATATCTTATTTCACTCCTGTATGTCCGTAACCTCCGGCACCGCGTTCCGTCTCGTCGAGGGCGTCGACCTCGACAAACTCGCCCTGCTCGTGGCGGGCGATGACCATCTGGGCGATGCGCTCACCGTCGTTGACGACGAACGGCTCCTGCGAAAGGTTCACCAGCAGCACGCCCACCTCGCCGCGGTAGTCGGCATCGATGGTTCCCGGCGCATTCAGCACCGTGATGCCGTGCTTCAGGGCCAGTCCGCTGCGCGGCCGCACCTGAGCCTCATAGCCGGGAGGCAGTGCGATGTAAAGTCCCGTGGGAATGAGCCGGTGCTCCAGGGGCTGAAGCGTGACGGGTTCGTCTAAGTTGGCCCTCAGATCCATGCCCGCACTCTGCGGCGTGGCATATTGCGGCAGGGGCTGGCGCCCCTTATTTACTACTTTCACTTTCATGTCACTCGTTTTTTAACGTGCAAATTTACGGATTATTCCTGAAACCGCCATACTTTCCCTTCTTATTTTATATATTTTTGCAGAAAGGGCGTCAGGGTTTACCACAATTATCCAATTTAGGATAATCCTATTTAGGATAATTTGTCACGTATAGTTGTTATTCACAGGAAACATCCTACACTTCCGACACTCCCTACACCCGTTGAACTTTTTTAGGTGTAGGGAGTGCAGGAAGTGTAGGATATAAAGTGCGAATGACAACTATAATAGCAAAAATGGCCGGCTGAATCGATAAAAACACGCTCTCTGCAAACTATCGGAGACTGGAACCAACACCTGAACCGACACCCCAGCGTAAACCGCCGGGTTTTGGGCAAAAGGCGGCGGGTTTTGGACAAAAGGCGCCGGGTTTTGGGCAAAAGGCGGCGGGTTTTGGACAAAAGGCGCCGGGTTTTGGACAAAAGGCGCCGGGTTTTGGGCAAAAGGCGCCGGGTTTTGGACAAAAGGCGCCGGGTTTTGGGAACACAAAGACACAAACTTTTCGCAAACTCTGGGCTTCACTTTCGTGTCTTCGTGTTCCATTCACGTAACTGTTAGTTATTGCTTCTATATAACTAAGATAAGACAGTGCCCCTCCGCCTTATTCCGTACCAAAATGAATACTGTCCAAAAAAGCGGGCGAATTGTTTGGTGGTTTGTCCGTTTCTTCGTAACTTTGCAGGCAACAAATAATATTAGGCATGCAACAAAAGAACGAGACATACGGATACGCCGTCGGCGTGCAGGAGTTCGACTGGATACGAGAGCGCCAGGCACCCTATATCGACAAGACGAAGTATGTATGGCAGATGGCAACGACGAAGGCCAAGTACTTCTTCCTCAGTCGTCCGCGCCGCTTCGGTAAGTCGCTACTGGTTGACACGCTGCGCTGCTACTTTGAGGGCCGCAAGGAGCTGTTCGAGGGGTTGTATATATACGATAAGGAGACCGAATGGAAGAAGTATCCTGTCATCCGCCTCGACCTGTCGAACGGCAAGTACTATGATAAGGAGCGGGTGCATCCTACCATTAACGTCATACTGGAGCAGCAGGAAAGAAAGTTCGGCATCACCAACCCGGCAGACCCAACGAACTATGACGCCCGGTTGACTCGACTGATAGAGACCGCCTACGAGCAGACGGGCGAGCAAGTGGTCGTTCTCATCGACGAGTACGACGCGCCGATGCTCGACAGCATCAACGACTGGGCCCTGCAAGACTATATCCGTGACCGCATACGCAACCTGTTCTCGCCGCTGAAGGCCCAGGCGCAGTACCTGCGCTTCGTCTTTCTGACAGGCATCTCGAAGTTCTCGCAGCTGTCGGTGTTCAGCGAATTGAACAACCTGCAGCAGCTGACCTTCGACCAGAACTATGAAGCCGTCTGCGGCATCAGCGAGGAGGAACTGCTGACACAGTGGAAACCCGACATCGAGCTGCTGACGGAAAAGATGAACAAGACCTACAGCCGCTGGGGGCTGCACTATAGCTACGACGACGTGGTAGCCAAGCTGAAGGAGACCTACGACGGGTATCATTTCAGCAACAACTTCACCGACATCTATTGCCCCTGGAGCCTGGTCAACGCCTTCACCATGGGCGACATACGGAACTACTGGTTCTCCACGGGTACGCCGACGATGCTGGTCAACGTCATGCGGCAGCACAACATCAGTCTGCAGCAGATAGAGCATCTGCATGCCAGACTCGACCGCTTCGACGCCCCAACAGAGCGCATCAGCGACCCTATCCCCGTACTGTTCCAAAGCGGCTACCTGACGCTGAAGAGCTACAACCCGATAGAGCGGAAATATGAACTGGGATTCCCCAATGGCGAGGTGCGTGAGGGCTTTGCTACTTCGCTCTACAAATATTATATGGTAGACTATGTGGGTAGCCAGGACACACTGGTCAACGCCTTCAACGACCTGCGTTTCAACCGCCGCACTATTGAGGACTATAGAATAGTGCAAGTGAAGTAATAATATGATGAACTGGCAACAACTGATAAGCAACAAGCGGCTGGGACAGGAGCACCGCCACCCGGAACGGCACGACGACCGAACTGAGTTCAAACGTGACTACGACCGGCTGATCTTCTCGGCGCCCTTCCGCCGACTGCAGAACAAGACGCAAGTGTTCCCGCTGCCGGGCAGCGTGTTTGTGCATAACCGCCTGACGCACTCCTTAGAGGTGGCGTCGGTGGGCATGTCGTTGGGCAACGACGTGGCGCGGCTACTGACGCAGCGGCATCAGGAACTGAAGGACACTTTGTTCGATGAAATCGGCCAAATTGTAGCGACGGCCTGTCTGGCTCACGACATGGGCAACCCGCCGTTCGGGCACTCTGGCGAGAAGGCCATCCAGACCTTCTTCACCGAAGGGCCCGGCAGCGACCTGCAGCGGCTCGTCGGCCATGAGTTCTGGGACGACATCACCCACTTCGAGGGCAACGCCAACGCCTTCCGACTGCTTACCCACCAGTTTGAGGGCCGCCGCGTGGGCGGCATCGTGATGACCTACTCAACGCTGGGCAGCATCGTGAAATACCCCTTCTCGTCGTCGGCGGCATCGAAGAAGGGGAAGTTCGGCTTCTTCTACTCAGAGAAGGAGATGTATCAGCGGATAGCCGATGAGATGGGCATTTTCTGCATTTCGCAGCCCGGCGAACCCCTGCGCTACGTGCGCCACCCGCTGGTCTACTTGGTGGAGGCCGCCGACGACATCTGCTACGAGATTATGGACCTGGAGGATGCCCACAAGCTGAAGCTGCTGAGCTACGACGAGATAGCCGGACTGCTGCTCGGCTTCTTCGATGAAACCGCAAGAAATCATATCCTGCAGCGCATCGGCGACGAAGGGCTCACCGACGACAACGAGAAGGTGGTCTACCTGCGAGCCTGCGTCATTGGCAAACTTGAGAACGAGTGTGTGAAGGTGTTCGTAGAACACGAGCAGGAAATACTTGCCGGCATGTTCACGGGCAGCCTGATAGACCACATTGCGCCGCTTCAGGCCGAGGCTTACCAGCGGTGTGCCAAGCTCTCGAAGCAGCGCATCTACCGCAGCAAGGTGGTGCTCGACGTCGAGCTGTCGGGTTACAAAATCATGGAGACGCTGATGCTGCAGATGGTAGAGGCCATCATGCACCCCGAGCGCTACTACTCGCAGCAGCTGATAGGCCGCGTCAGCAGCCAGTATGCCATCAACAGCCCTGACCTGGAGACGCGGCTCATGGCTGTCATCGACTATATCTCGGGCATGACCGATGTCTATGCCCTCGACGTCTATCAGAAAATTAACGGTATTTCGCTGCCCATCGTCTGAACGGCTCAGAGGTCGAGCAGACCTTCGGGCAGGCGCATGGTGATGGTTCGCTGCTTCAGGTCGATGTTGTCGACAAGGTCGTCGGAGGCAGGGATGAGGCGGCCGTCCTCAAGCTCGAACAGCGTGTTGGCGGTCGTGTCGTCGATTGCCGCAATACGCCCAACCACCCTTCCCTCGTTGGCTTCGACTAAGTCGAAGCCCACTAACAAGGCCAGGGCTGGGGCGTCGTCCTCGTCGGCTAAGGCGCGGGGGAAGTAGACGTCGCAGCCCGTCAGCTCGGCGGCGCGCTGCTGGGTGTCGACATCCTCGAACTTCACCAGCGCCACCGTGTCGGAACGGAAGCGGTACTCCTCGATGAAAAACGGCACAAGGATGCCGTCGACGTCGAGCACGAGATAGTCGCAGTCAGCACGGTCGAAGATGTCGTCGTCGAACTGCAGCGACACCTCGCCCTTCACGCCGTGGGCCTTGCCCAGCCGGCCTATGCGGTAGACTTCTTCCGGTTTTATCATCTTGTGTTAACTGATTCTCTCAATGCGGGCGCCGAGCGCATTGAGGCGGTTCTCGATATTCTGGTAGCCGCGGTCAATCTGCTCGATGTTGCTGATGGTGCTCACGCCGCTGGCACTCATGGCGGCAATGAGCAGGGCGATGCCGGCGCGAATGTCGGGACTCGACATGCGCTGTGCACGGAGCGTCAGCTTGCGGTCGTGACCGACGACGACGGCGCGGTGGGGGTCGCAGAGGATAATCTGCGCACCCATGTCGATGAGCTTATCGACGAAGAAGAGGCGGCTCTCGAACATCTTCTGGTGGAACAGCACCGACCCGCGAGCCTGGGTGGCCACGACGATGAGCACCGACAGCAGGTCGGGCGTCAGGCCCGGCCAGGGGGCGTCGGCCAGCGTCATGATGGTGCCGTCGATGAACGAGTCGACCACGTAGTGCTTCTGGCGCGGGATGAAGAGGTCATCGCCCACGGTCTCGACCTTCACGCCAAGGCGGCGGAAGGCGTCGGGGATGATGCCTAAGTCCTTGAGCGAGACGTCTTTGATGCGCACGCCGTCGCCGCACATGGCAGCCATACCGATGAACGAACCCACCTCAATCATGTCGGGCAGCAGGCGGTGCTCGGTGCCGTGGAGCGCACTGACGCCGACGATGGTCAGCAGGTTCGACCCGATGCCGCTGATGTTGGCACCCATGCGGTTGAGCATGTGGCAGAGCTGCTGGATGTAAGGCTCGCAGGCAGCGTTATAGATGGTGGTGGTGCCTTCGGCCAGGACGGCGGCCATGATGATGTTGGCCGTGCCGGTGACCGATGCCTCGTCGAGGAGCATGTACGTTCCCTTCAGCCGTCGGGAGCCAATCTCATAGACATTGCGCTCCTCGAGATGGCGGAACCTGGCACCCAGCATCTTGAAGCCCAGGAAGTGGGTGTCCAGCCGGCGACGCCCTATCTTGTCGCCGCCAGGCTTGGCGATGATGGCCTTACCCATGCGGGCCAGAAGCGGCCCGATCATCAGCACGCTGCCGCGCAGCTGGGAGCACTTGTGTACGAACTCATCGCTCTGAAGATACTCAAGGTTCAGGTCGGAGGCTTGGAACGCGAAACCGTCAGCCACTTTCGACACCTTCACGCCAATGTCGCGCAGCAGCTGAATGAGGTTGTTGACGTCGCGGATGTCGGGAATGTTGCGGATGACAACCTCCTCGCTGGTCAACAGCGAGGCACAGACAACCTGCAGGGCCTCGTTCTTGGCTCCCTGGGGCACGATGGTGCCGCTCAGCAGGTGGCCGCCTTCTATCTTGAATGATGCCATAGGCAGGGTACTATTACTTCTTGCGGCGGCCTTTCCTTCCTTCGTCGACGGGAAGAGCAGTCACATTCTCAAACCTAAACGTGCCGAGGTCGATCTGGATGACGCCGTCAGTCAGACGGGCAATATCGTCGGCCACCTTCTCGTCATCGGCTGAGCCGTGGCCCCACTGCAGCAGGTCGCGCTTCATCTGATTGGCGGTCTGGCGAGCCAGCTCGTCGCGCTCACTGCCCTCGGGCATGGTCTTCAGCTTCTCTAACAGCTCCTCGACCAGCTTGCCGTAGTGGCGCAGCCTGATGCGATTCTGCGGCAGGGGGATGGGAGTGGGCTTGGAGTGAATCTTCTCAGCACCGCTGACGTCGTAGGGCCAGTCGATGTCGAGCTGTCCGGACGACATCAGGTAGAGATGGTCCCAAAGCGTCTGCTCGTAACCGGCGTTAGAGCGAATCTGGGGAACCTTTGTCAGCATCATCTTGATGATGGTCTTGGCACACTTCAGCCGCTCTTCCTTGGAAGGCAGGCCGACGGCGTGGTCAACCATCTTCTGAATCTCGCGTCCGTACTCTGACATCAGCAGCTTCTCGCGCTGGGTGTTGTAGTCTAATCCTTGTATATTCATATATTAAAGTAGTTTCTTGGGCATCTTTGCTACGAAATCCTTCAGGTAGAAGGGCACGTAGTAGGCAACGTCCTCCGTCTGACCATTCATCAGCCGGCGCTCGGCTAAGGGCTGCATCCACTTGGCCAGAGGCTCGATGCCGTCGATGTATCGGGCATTGGGATGGTTGATGGTCTCCATACACTTCTTGGCACCGCCGCCGAAGAAGTAGACGGGCTGCTCGTCGAGCCACGGCTTGTAGGTCTCGGCGCTGACAACGTCGGCACTTACCGGGCGCACCGGCTTCAGCCCACGGTCGTACAGACCGGCGTAGACCTCCATGCGGCGGGCATCGATCATCGGGCATAGCAGGGCTCCCTCTTCTACTAGCTCGCGCAACAGCACCGGCACGCACAGCAGCTCCAGCGTCGGCACGCTGATGAGCTTCAGGTTGCGGGCGTAGCAGATGCCCTTGGCCATCGAGACGCCGATGCGCAGACCAGTATAGGAGCCTGGACCGCCACTGACGGCCACGGCATCGAACGGAATGGCATGGGAGTCGGTGAACGACAGGGCCTCGTCGACGAACGTCCCTAACCGTTCGGCGTGGTTCTGCCCCGAGTGCTCTTCCTGCTGGAAGATGACGTGCGAGTCTTCGCTGACGGCGACTGAGCAGACGTTGGTGCTGGTGTCAATATGCAGTATGCAGGACATAATCCTTGTTATATATTATATAATAAGGTATAAGAATACGCTTAAGGGAGGATGCCCCACTTCTGGCACACCCTTCCCCTTAAAGCATCATTTCTTCCAGAAAGTGTATTAGCGTCCGCCGCCGCCGGAGTGGCCACCCTGAGGCTGGTCGAACTCGACGTGAGCAGGAGAGTAGACACGGGCCGTGAACTTGGCAGAACCTGACTTGTAAGAGCAGTCTTCGTAGGGCTGGATTACCCGGTAGGTAACGGTGCCGTCTGCGCTAGCCTCATAATTTTCCGTCTTGGTTGACACGACGTATTTTCCGACTTTGGTCTTCAGATAGTTGGTCACCACAGTGCTCTTTGTTCCGCCAGTCCATACGGCACCTTGCTTCGACTGGTATTTTACGGTGATAGTTTCACCTGCTTTGACGGAGATTGTGAAGGTGCTGATTTCCTCGCCTGGTGTACCCCTGGTAACAGCTTTTTCCTCAGTGGCTCTCATAACTGTAATCCAGTCAGAGAAGTGCGACAGTTTCACCTCTCGCTTGTTGCCACCAACCTCAGCCAAGGGGAGCACCTCCTTGCCGTCTTCACTCATGCAGTACAGGTCGAGACCGTCTGACTCAGGGATGTCGAGCGTCACGGTTACAGGCTCGCTGAACTTGGCACCATCGGCGGCGCAGCGCATAACGAGCACGTTGGCGTCACCATCGTTGCCGTCAGCACGGGTAATGCGCTGGTCGCCATCGACGGGAACAAACGTCACGATGGAGAAAGGTGAGGAGGCATTGCCGGTAATGGTCGTCTGGGCAGGAACGGCAATACTGGCCGTGACACCCGTCAGCGCCTGGTTCTCGGCATCGTTGCTAACCACCCGACCGTTCTTCATGTCCTCCTGCGAGACCTCGATAGACGATCTCTTGGCAATCTGCACGTCCAGGGCGACAATCTTCTTGTCAGTGAAATCAACGTCAATGGCGTTCTGCTCGAAATAGTCAGCCGATGCAGGCGTGACCGTCAGAGTACCCTTTTCGGGGGCGTTCTCGAAAATAGCTGAGGTAGCGTTGGAAACTGTCTGTCCTCCGAACGTGAAGTCGGCGAGGGCGTTTGACGTAACCATCAGCGTACGTGTCATTTCAGACGTCCCAACCTTCGTCAACTTGACGGTCTGGTCGGCGTCGCTGGTGCATGAACTCATCGTGCCTAATAGGGCTGCGGCACAAAGCAAGAATGCAATCTTCTTCATAATTCTGTTATTTGATTATTACTATATATATTTTATCGCTCGTTTATATTGACTGCTATCATCGGAGCTTACCCTGCAGGAACTCCGTTAAATACTGCTCCACATAGGCAGCCTGCCAGTAGTGGGCCGAGTGGTTGACGTCGGGACGGGTCTCGTTGATACGTCCCATGCGTTCGCGGGCATACTTATCGTACGACACCATGTCGTACTCCCAGTCGAAGTACTCAGGCAGCATCAGCCTGAAAAAGCCCTTCCGAGTCTGGCGCTTGCCTCCCACGGGGATGGCAAAATGGAAGCCAGCATTGTGCTCGCCACCCGTCAGGATGCCATAGACGCCGATGGCATATTCGCCAAAGTGGCGCGTAACGTCGAGGCGCGCACCATAGTCGCCGTAGATGAAGCGCCCGCCGGTGAGTCCAGCTTCGAGGCGTGTGGGGGCGTGGTAGTAGCTGGCAGAACCTAAGACGGTAACCTGGTCGAGCTTGTCGAAGTCGTAGCCATTGGTTTCGGGATATGCGTTGCCGAGCAGTCCTGCCTGTAGTCCGAGGGTAAGACTCTTACCGGCGCGGTATGCAAGCTTGGCGTCGAAGCCAAAGAGGTTGTCCATGAACATGCCGCCCGATACGGTTGACTTCAGGTTGTTGCTAATGTTGAACTCCTGACTGACAGAGGCCACGCCAATGCGGATGTAGGCATTGGGCTTCTCGTGCCAGATATTCGTCACGATGGGAAACACCGGCTGCAGCGTGATGCGATTGCCCTGCCACAAGGTCAGCTCCAAGGCGGGTGCAATACTCACGATATATTCGTAGAGGATGTCAAACCGGTGATTATCGAGCGACACCATGGGATGAAGCCTCAGATCGACACGACCAGTGGAAGTGTTCGCTGCCTTGGTGCCGCCAAGAGCTGAGGCGATGACATCTGTCGTATAGTCGACGCCGACTGTCCAGCTGCTGCCGTCGCGACGGGCATGGACGGCAACCTGAGGCGACTGGTACTCCGTGATGTTCAGCTCGATGGCACCTGCCTCCGGGAAAAGCCGGCCCAGTTCCTCGATAGCGACGCCCGCGCCACGGAAAGTGCCGCGATAGGCGGTCGGCTCGACGCTGGCATACAGCGTATTACCGTTCAGGGCGATGCGAATATCCTCGAATCCAAGGCGCACAAGTGCTGCCACCGCATCACTGACTTCCGTCGCTGTTGCGGCTGCTGCCATCAAGGCGAAGCATGCGAAAACGATTACTCTCTTCATCATCCTTAATAGGGTATTGTATATTGATAGCTCGCCGTGGCACAGATGCCCTTGAACTCACGTGTAAAACACGTCAGATTCAGGTGACGGAACAACTGCGCGCCAAGACCGATGTTGACACCTTGTGTATCGTACTCACCCATCACTCGCACCATCTGTGCAAATGCCGGTGAGAAACTGACACCACCGAACACGCCGTCGTAGACGATACCCTCGCGGATGGGGCGGGAATAGCCTACAGAGGCCGACAACTTTCCCACGCCCTCGAATGGAAGGGTCTTGGTCACCACGCCATAGACGCAGGCGTAATAGCTGCCGCCCTGGTCGGAATAAAAGTCGTTGGCGCCGACAAGCACCGACGGCCACCAGCGCCCATCGCGCTCCTTGACGGGAAGGAGGCGCACCGACAGCGAGCGGTCCTGCTGGCAGAAATGCGGCTCCGGGTCAGAGGACGACGGGTATTTGAGCAGCGTTTCACGCAGGGTGACATCGACGAACGAGAAGGGAGCGAAGTTGACGTAATAGACCCACGTATTGTAGTCCATCTGCTTCGGCAGAAGTTCACGCTGCACCAAGCTGACGCCACCATCAAAGGTACCGCCCTCCCGTATTTCCGCTGTCGAAATGTTCATCAGCCCTGGCGTTCCTATCACGGTCTGAGCCTTGACAGGAATGAATACCATCAGAAATACAGCAATGAATAAATATAACCGAAACGACTTCATCGTTGTCCCTTCCGACATTTAAAACGCGTGCAAAGTTACTAATAAAATTACAAACGCGCGCACAATATCTATAAAAAAATAAAAAAGAGTCAAAAAAAGGTGCTTTTCAGTATAAAATTTGGCTGTTTGGCAGCCTTTTCGTAACTTTGCCGCACAATGAAATACAATACTGCCATTCTGCAAAATGGCCTTCGGGTCATCCATTTGCCGTCTGCTTCGGCAGTCGTCTATTGCGGTTATCAGATTGCTGCCGGTACACGCGACGAACAGCCCGGCGAGGAGGGACTGGCGCATTTCTGCGAGCACGTCACCTTCAAGGGTACCAGCCGGCGCAATGCCCTGCAAATCATCAACTGCCTTGAGCAGGTGGGCGGCGACCTGAATGCCTTCACAAACAAGGAGGACACAACCTTCTATGCCGCCATCCATCGCGACCACTTCCGCAAGGCCGTTGACCTGCTGACCGATATCGTGTTCGACAGCCAGTATCCCCAGCAGGAGATCGACAAAGAGATAGAGGTCGTCTGCGACGAGATAGAGAGTTACAACGACTCACCGGCTGAACTGATCTACGACGAGTTTGAGAGCATCTTATTCCAAAACCATCCCTTGGGGCACAACATCCTTGGCAGCGCTGAACAGCTACGTACCTACACGACGGCTGACGCCCTGCGGTTCACACGTCGTCACTACCGGCCCGACAATGCCATATTCTTCGTCTATGGCGACGTCGACTTTAAGCAGACAATGCGATGTATCGAACTGAAAACAAAGGGCTTGACATCTGAATCAGCTGAGCCTGTCGTCAGAGCAGAAAACGTGAAGCCCGTTGCCTGCCCTCCTAACCTTATCACTCGCCACAGAGACACGCACCAGGCACACGTGATGATGGGTTGCCGTGCTTACGACATCAACCATCCTCACCGCATAGCCCTCTATCTGCTGAACAACCTGCTTGGCGGACCGGGCATGAACTCCCGACTGAACCTGTCGCTTCGTGAGCGGCATGGCTTGGTATATGCTGTAGAGAGTTCCATGGTAAGCTATAGCGACGCAGGGCTTTGGGCCGTCTATTTCGGCTGCGATGCGGATGATGTCACCAAATGCCGCCAACTGGTGCGCCGCCAGTTAGACCGCCTGATGGAGAAGGCACTCTCTGCCTCGCAGCTCAGTTCGGCCAAGCAACAGTTGAAGGGACAGATTGCCATTGCCTGCGACAATCGCGAGAACTTCGCCCTTGATTTCGGGAAGAGCTACCTGCACCACGGCAAAGAGAAAGACTTGGACCAGCTGTTTGCAAGCATTGACGCCGTATCGGCCACCGAACTGCAGCAGGTGGCTTGCGAACTTTTCGATCCGGAAAAAGTCACGACGCTCGTTTACCTGTAGCTATACCTGTAGCCGCTTCAGGTGACAGAGAAGCAGTTGCCCGTCATCGTCGCGCAGGTGCATACCATTACCCTGACAGTATCGCCAGTAGCTGCAACTGGCACAGTCACCGGTGCGCATCCACTCGCGGTTGCGGTAGACGGCGTAGCGGTTTTCCCAGACGTCCATGAAATCGTCGCCCTGGTAGATATTGCCCTGGTGGTAGTTGGCCCGCAGACTGGTGCAGGCGCTGATGGAGCCATCGCAGAGTACAGAACCGACGGTCACGCCGGCCTGACAGGAGAACAGCCGGTTGCGCACCTCACCTTCGTAGTTGCCAAGAAACCCCTCGCAGCCGTAGTCGGCACGGATGCGGCCTTCTTTGCGGGTGCGTTTGATGAAATCGAACACACCGCGGAACTGTTCGTCGGTGAGCCGCATCATTGGGTCGTAAGCGGCGCGACCTACGGGAAAAACAGTGAAGAGGCGCCAGCGGCCGACACCCTTCGAAATGAGAAAATCGCCGATTTCATCGAGTTTTTCGTAGTTCTTCTGCGTGACACAGGTGACGATATCGAACGTAAAGCCTGTTGTGGCCACGAGCAGGTCAATGGCCTGGTTCACCATCTGAAAACTCTGCGGATTGCCGCGCATCCAGTTGTGGTCTTCTTCCAGTCCGTCGAGACTGATGGTCATCGAGTGCATTCCCGCCCGAAGCAGTCCCCTATAGCGCTCTGGAGTCAGATGAAGGGCGTTGGTCACCATGCCCCAAGGGAAGCCCCGCTCGTAGATGGCTCGACCGCAAGCCTCTAAGTCACGGCGCATCAGCGGTTCACCGCCGCTGACAACCACAAACACCTTATGAGGGTCGCAGCGGCGGGCAACACTGTCGAGCACGCCAAGGAAGTCTTGTAAAGGCATGTCTGTCTGTTCGGAAAGCGTCTTACAGTCGGAGCCACAGTGGCGGCACTTCAGGTCGCAGCGCAGCGTACACTCCCAGAACAACTGCCGTAACGGGTGCTCAGCAAGAGTGGCTCGTTCGTGCTGACGCCATAGTTCCAGCGCGATTTTCTTGCGCAGGGTCAACGGGGTGGGCTTCATGGTTTCTTCTTCATTTTGACATTGGCATTCAGTTCAAACGTCCCCGACGACCAGTGCTGGCCAGGCTCTTTCTGCTGCTTGGGCAGGTCTTCCAAGGCCAGTGTGTCGCTCAGAAACTCGCCGCCACCCGCAGAACCGTCGGTATCCTCCATAATCAGCTTTATGTTTGGGCGGCTGATGAAGGCTCTGGCCTTCATCAGGAACTTTCCTTGCTCGTCGGTTACAGTGGAATCCAGACCGTAGGCGTACGGTGCAAATCCGGGATATTCCTCAATAGCTTTAATTGAGGCCTTGATACCCGTCAGCGGGTTGCCCGCCTCGTCGGTCACACTGCCCTTGACGATATAGTCTGAGTAGGGCGTGCCATATTCGACGGGGGCGTCCTCGCCGTCGTTTGTACAGGCACCGAAGCCCAACATCGTGAGAAGAGCCGACAGTACGGCGTTGTACCAATGATAAAACTTTACTTTCATAACCTACATCTTTGTTTCTTCTTTTTTCCTTTAAACTGACGAATAGGGAAAACCTTGCATCATCTTCCGTTAATTATTCTTAATCTGTACCAAACGGTCTGAAGGATGCCGCGCATAGCGAGATAAACCACCTGTGCCAGCCACAGGCCATCATTCCCCAAACTGTCACGCGTCAACAGGTAGACCGCCCCGAAGGAGAGTGTCGCCACAATCGTCGACACCAACATACCACGGGTAGCGGTGATACCGACGAAGATACCGTCCCAGATAAAGGCGGCCGCTCCGGCGGCCGGAACGAGCCATATCCACCAGATGTAGTCGCGGGCAACGTCGCGTACCTGTGGCTCGTCGGTCAGCAACCGCACGATGTCCATACTGGATACAATATATAACAAGGTGAAAACCGTTGTCACCAACAGCGCCCATCCGAAGAGCCGCCGGACGGTTTCATGGAAGGCAGAGTCGTTGCGGGCGCCAAAGAAACGTCCGCCCAAAGCCTCGCCAGCGTAGGCAAAACCGTCCATAAAGTACGAGAAAAACAAGAAAAGCTGCAGCATGACTGTGTTCACCGACAGGACCACCGCCCCCTGACGAGCCCCTGCCGACGTAAAATACAGGTTGACGGCCACCAGACAGACTGTCCGCAGGAAGATGTCGCGGTTGACGCTGAAGAAGGCACGAATACCCCTGAAGTTCCATACATTATGGTGATTACGGAATATCCTGCTATAACCCCTCAACAACATCCCTACCGCCATCAGCAGTCCTGCATATTGCGCAATAACCGTGCCGATTGCCACGCCCTCAATTTTCATTCCTATGCCGTAGACCAGTGTCAGCGAGGCCACAATGTTCACCACATTCTGCAGAATGCTGACCAACATCGGGATGCGGGTGTTCTGCATCCCGATAAACCAGCCCGTCAGGCTGAAGAGCGCCAGCGAGGCGGGAGCACCCCAAATGACGATACGGAAGTAAGTGGCGGCAAGGGGTGCCACGTCTTCCGTCGGTTCGATAAGCCAGAACATCAGCCACAGCAACGGCACCTGAAGGACGATGAGCACGGTGGCGATGCCTGCTGCCACCATCGCCGAACGCACCAGTATTCTTGCGATTTCCGTCAGATCGCGCCGTCCCAAGGCCTGTGCCGTCAGTCCGCTGGTGCCCATCCGCAGAAATCCGAAAAGCCAGTACGTGAGACTGAAAATCATCGACCCTACGGCTACCGCCCCGATATACACGGCACTGCCCATGTGTCCGACAATGGCCACATCAATCAATCCCAACAGCGGAACGGTGACGTTCGACACTATCGAGGGCACGGCAATTTGCAGTATCTGACGGTCTCTTGCGTTCATTTTCGCTGCAAAGTTACGCTTTTTATTTTATTTTTTGTACCTTTGCACCCAAAATCAGAACGTTATGAATATAGAAGCATTGATTAGCAAGGCAGCCGGCGAGGCCGTGAAGGCGCTCTACGGCATGGATGCAACCGACAAGACGACGGATAGCACCAGTCGTCTGTTGCAGTTGCAGAAGACGCGCAGCGAGTTTGAGGGCAACCTGACCCTCGTGGTGTTCCCCTTTGTAAAGGCTGCAAAGAAAAGCCCTGAACAGACGGCGCAGGAGATAGGCCAGTACATGGTTGACAACTGTCCCGCTGTCGAGAAGTTCAACGTCGTGAAGGGCTTCCTCAACCTGAGCATCGGCGACGGTGCCTGGCTGGAGCTGCTGAAGGCCATCGACCAAGATGACCACTTCGGCACCAAGACCGCCAGCGAGGACTCTCCTCTCGTCATGATCGAGTACTCCTCGCCCAACACCAACAAGCCGCTGCACCTCGGCCACGTCCGCAACAACCTGCTCGGCTGGTCGCTGGCACAGATTATGGAGGCCAACGGCAACCGTGTGGTCAAGACCAACATCGTCAACGACCGCGGCATACACATCTGCAAGTCGATGCTCGCCTGGCTGAAATACGGCAACGGCGAAACGCCCGAGTCGAGCGGCAAGAAGGGCGACCACCTCATCGGCGACTACTACGTGGCTTTCGATAAGCACTACCGCGAGCAGGTCAAGCAGCTCGTGGCCCAGGGCATGGACGAGGAGAAGGCCAAGCAGGAGGCTCCGCTCATCAAGGAGGCCCACGAGATGCTGGTCAAGTGGGAGCAGGGCGACCCCGAAGTGCGCGCCCTCTGGGAGAAGATGAACTCGTGGGTGTATGCCGGCTTCGACGAGACCTATAAGAAAATGGGCGTCTCGTTCGACAAGATATACTACGAGTCGCAGACCTACCTCAAGGGCAAGGCCAAGGTGGAGGAGGGACTCGCCAAGGGCCTCTTCGAGCGTCACGACGACGGCAGCGTCTGGGCCGACCTCACCGACGAGGGCCTCGACCAGAAGCTGCTGCTGCGCAGCGACGGCACCTCTGTCTACATGACGCAGGACATCGGCACCGCCGAGATGCGCTTCCAGGACTACCCCATCGACAAGATGATCTACGTCGTGGGCAACGAGCAGAACTACCACTTCCAGGTGCTCAGCATCCTGCTCGACCGTCTCGGCTTCAAGTGGGGCAAGGAGCTGACGCACTTCTCCTATGGTATGGTGGAACTGCCCAACGGTAAGATGAAGAGCCGCGAGGGCACCGTCGTCGATGCCGACGACCTGATGGCCCTGATGGTCGAGGATGCCTACAAAACCTCGATGGAATTGGGGAAATTTGACGATATGACCGAGAAGGAGCGCCGCGAGATTGCCCGCATCGTCGGCATGGGTGCCCTGAAGTATTTCATCCTGAAGGTCGACGCCCGAAAGAATATGCTCTTCAACCCTGAGGAGTCCATCGACTTCAACGGCAACACGGGTCCCTTCATCCAGTACACCTACGCCCGCATCCGCTCGATACTCAGGAAAGCCCCCCTGTCGTCCCCCGAGGGGGACACATTACCCTGCAAACAGACAAATGAAGCCCCCTCGGGGGCAGTAGGGGGGGCTTCTCTTTCCGACAAGGAGATTGAGCTTATCCAAAAGATGAACGAGTACGGCGCAGCCGTTGAGCAGGCCGGCAAGGACTACAGTCCCAGCGGCATCGCCAACTACTGCTACGAGCTGACGAAGGTCTTCAACCAGTTCTACCACGACTACTCCATCCTCAACGAGCCCGACGCCGACAAGCGCGCCGTCCGCCTCATGCTGGCCCGCAACGTGGCCAAGATCATCAAGAGCGGCATGTCGCTCCTCGGTATCGAGGTGCCCGAGCGTATGTAAATTAATGGTTATGAAAAAGGTTCTGAAGTTTACTGCCGTTAAATGATGAACATACTGCCACGTACCCAAACGAATGTAATAAATGCAATTTTGCAGTTCTAACCCTAAAACAACCAACATTATGAAAAGACAATTCTTAGTATTTGGCCTTGCCTTTACCATCGCAATGGGCATGGCATCGTGCAAACAGAAGAGTGAGGCACCCGCAGCCGCAGAGCAAGCGGAGACCGAACAGGTGGAAACCAAGCAGCCCAATGCTGAGGAAATCGTGGCCAAGGCCAAGGCCGAAGGCGCTAACTGGAGCGTAGACGAGTGGAAGGCATCGACAAAGGATATGATGATTGCCCTTTCGCCTGCGCTGAAGAAGCTTGGCGAACTTCTCCAGAAGATGGAAGCTGAACCCGACAAGGTGGCCGAAATCATGGGCGAGATGGAAGGCTTCAAGGCAGAGTTTGAACCCTTCGAAAAGCTGATGAACGAGTTTGAAGAGGTAGCCAAAGCCACCGTGAACGGCAAGGCCGTCATGGACGACGAAGCCTGGGGCGACGAACTGAAAAAGGAGCTGGGCCTGCCCGACGACATGTAAGCCCCCGCCACACCCACAGCAAGAAATCAATATGCTTTATTCGAAGCGTGGCGATTTCCTGTTAATTCCATTTTAAAGTTTTTAATTGCATACACTGCTTACACTTAAAGGCAAGTTCCAGTTGCACAGACTGTTGTGAAGTGTAGGCAAACCTGTTTGGTGTAGGCAACTGCCTACACCAAATGGATTTGTATACATCCTAATCTGCACAATGCGTTTGAAGAAATCTATTGGTGATAATACTTAATCATCTTCATCATACCAGTATCCTTCGGGCAAAGAAGCCTTCAAGTCTGCGATAGGACCTTCCCACTCAAAGTTGCCGACAACAGTACGGACACCAGGCTTGTTGCCGTTGTACCAGACACCATGGCCATCCTCCTGTACCATATAAACCTGGTCTTTTGCAACAATGCGATAACGCATGTTCCCTGTCTTGGTAATGGTGACTGTTGTCTTTTCCAGGGCGGGGGCTACCATTCCACTGATATAACCCATAATAAATTCGTCGTCATCATCTTTGGCTGCATAAGGTGAGTATTCTATTCCAACTCCAGAAATGGTTCCTTCTGCGAAGGAGCCACTTGAAAAGCCCTCATTCCCTTCTTCATCAAGATATAAACTGACAACGGCATAATCTTTGTTGGGATTGCTCATCATCTCCTGGAAAGACGCTTCAAAAAACCAGATTATATACTCGTTGTCATACGAATAGTAGGCATACTTGAATGTGCTTTTATGCCCATCCATTTCGGCATAGCCATAGCCGCTGCCGCCGTCATCGTCGTCATCGTCACCACATGCGCATACTGCGCCCATTGTAAATGCGGCCATTAGAAGCATGGCCCAAAGTTTCATTTTCTTCATACTTGATTTGATTTGTTGTTATGCTATTTTACCTTTTTGTATCTATATGTGCCATCTATCAATTCACCATTTGAATAGGTGTAACGCTTGTAGTTGCCTACATAGACGTCGTTGCCCTTCATAGTGTAGCTGAACACATCGCCAGCTGGATCACTCAGATAGAAGGAGAGCGGATAGCTTTTGCCCTTCACTGTAAAGGTCTCGGACGCGATGCTGCCACCTCCGCTGGAATGCTTGGCAGTCACATAATAATTCTGCATAAGCACATTGTCGATGACACGAATGGCGGCGGGAGAGTCCTCCAAAGTGGCAGAGCCGATAGTCTGGTCCTGGGCTGCCGCCATCGACGACATGGTGCTGTATGCCTGAGTCACCTCCTTGCAGAAATAGTAGCCGGGCGTTATACCCTCCTGTGATGCGTCTGTCGTGCTTTTCCCACTTGATTTCTCCTCGTAGCCTTCCAGCCCGCCATTGACAATCCTGATGTTGTACGTCTCGTAGTAACCGTCGCTCTTGACAACATTGATGGTCACGGTATTGCCACTTATTGTATATGGGCAGAGGATGTCGCCCCAGTCATAAGTGTAACGTCCATCTTCGTCATAGCCGAAGCCTGAAACCCTTACCATACAATTTTCCTTGCTAATAAACTCTATATGGATGGTTTTCGTCTCCAGTCCACCATTGTTAGTTCTCTCAAATGTCCGACCTAAGAGCGAAACATTGTCGCTTTGGCCGCTATAGCCTTCGTCGTCATCGTCATCACCGCAGGCACATACTGCGCTAATTGTAAAAAGAGCCGTCATCAGTATGGCCCAAAACATAGTCTTCTTCATTGTTAGTTTGTGATTTAGTAAAACTGAAGAGTCGTCTTATGCCTGCCGACTCTATTTAGCATTAAAGTTTGTGCCTTCAACATTGATTGACTCAGTTTCACCCTCCGTGTTGCTATAGCCAATCTCCCAATTAATGGTCTTACCCCTATAGTCACCAGACGTGTAAGTGACATTGATAAGAAACCACGTCTTGCTTTCACCAGTCTCTATCTCATACGGGGCGCCATAATCGAAGGAGCCATTGGGGTATTTAGTTTCATTGAAACTATTGGTGACAAGGCCTGTTCCATTGCTGGAGAAGCTGATCATCATACCTCCATTTAGCCAGTTGCCCAGGATGTGGCTAGTTACGGCATTACTACCACCGCCTTTGTCATCATCGTCGTCACTACTGCAGGCGCATACGGCACCCAATGTCAACACGGCCATAAATAGGATGGCCCATACTTTTGCTTTTTTCATTGTTTTTTGTGTTTAGTTATACATTTGTTGATTTCTTTTCAAATTAATAAGAGAATCCTCCCTTTCCATTGCATCCCACACAGGCAACTTTGCCGTGGCAAACACCACAGCGGTCACCCTTGTCGTGTGTGTTGACACCTGTGCCGCCACAGTATTTGCAGCGTCCATTTCCTCCGCATGAATGACAATTATGCCACTTCTTCGCTGTCGTGGTCGTTGTTGCATTATATAGCGAACTATAGATGGATGCAGCAGATGACATAGTCGTGGATGTTGCAGAATAAGAGTTACTCGTAGTAGTTGTTCCGTACATAGACCCAGCTCCTTCAGTCATTCCTTGCATGACGGCTAACATTGTGTCGTATGAGGATAATAAGCACCCCAGAAGAAGGGCAATCCATATATATTATAATCTCCTGCTTAATAACGTATAACAATGAAACCGACCCCACCACATCTAAGGCAAAACTTTTTCCCACCAACAGGGAAGTACCCACTCCCATCACATTGCGGACATGGTGCTATACCGCCTTCACCCTTGTCTTCTTGATATGTACCAGCACCGCCAGATCCATAGAAAGGATGGCTGGGAGTGCCGCTACCAAGAGTCTTGGCATACCAGTTTTCACCTTTATAACGTGGCTCGGAAACTTCTATTGAGGTTTCCAGCTGATTTTCATAGTACTGCTGGTCATAGTATTTACCGTCTTTATACAAAGAGCCTGACCCATGTTTTGTTCCATGAGAAAATTCTCCTTTGTACCAAGAACGCTCGGCAGGATAGGTTACCTCCACGGTTCCATTCCAACGTCCATTCTCGTCAAAACCACCCAAACTCTCAATGCCATTGGGCTCAATCAACCTGCCTGTCACTCTTCTGCCGTCAATGGTAGAACCATAGAATCTACCACCGTCATTGTAACGGATAATCTGATTGTCCTTAATTGTACTGCCTGTTCTGATTGTGCTGAGAAATGTTCCTGACGAGGGACGGGCGGTACGAGTTCCTGGATTGATTCTGTCAATAAATCTTTGTGCATTAGCACTTAACGAGACCATCAAAATGAACATGGCCAAAAATACGCTTCCTTTTTTCATTGTTATTGGTGTTTAGTTATACATTTGTTGTTTCCTTTTCTAATTTAATAAGAGAATCCTCCCTTTCCGTTGCATCCCACACAGGCGCCTTTGCCGTGGCATACACCACAGCGGTCACCTTTGTCGTGTGTGTTGACACCTGTGCCGCCACAGTATTTACAACGTCCATTCCCTCCGCATGAATGACAATTTTGCCACTTCTTCGCTGTCGTGGTTTTGGTTGAATTGTCCGTTTCACTGTATACGGTGGAACTGGATGAAGCAGATGTCGTAGGTGTCGAGGAATAAGAGTTGTAAGTGGTGCCAGTTCCATATGCAGACCCCACACCGTTTGCCATACCTTGCATTAATGCCAACATTGTGTCGCAAGAAGTAAATGCACATAACATGAAGGCAATTGCCATCCAATTATATGTTTTTTTCATATATAGTAAGAATCTTCCGAGAATGACATTTATCATCAATATGCAATGCCTATGCCAATATTGAATCCACCTGTGGCACCGTTGTCCTTACTAAATTTAAACTTTGGGGCCCAATAGAAATATCCACCGGTAATGTATATTTTGCCAAATTTAACTGTTAGTCGGGGATTAACAACGGCATCAATGAAAAACTTGTCACTATTATATTCAATATTTCCTCTTTTGTCAAATCCTGATATTTCATCTTGCGTCCTTAAAGATGGACCAGCAGCCAAAGTAAGCAGCAACTGATTTGAATCTTGCTTCCACAATCCAAACGAATAGTTAAAGAGTAAATCAAAATTGAAATTCCCATGGTCTTTAAACTGGGCACGCACTCCAAAATCCAATCCTACTCCATTGGGATTAGTATAATTCGAATTGAGTCCATAGTTTTCGAAACCATCAAAGCTATAATACATAAGTCCCAAGCCACCAAAAGATTCGTCTTCTTCCGTACTGTTAGTATTGACACTTTGTCCATCTGCACTGGTGATGGGCGAATCGTAATTGTTCGTGATGACATCTTGTGCATTTGTACTGACAAATGCAATCAAAGCAATAAATGCCGAAAAGATAATCTTTTTCATAATAAATGCTTATTAAGTTATTAGTTGTACGAAGTATTATTTTATGTCTATTGCGTTCAGGTAAATAATAAAGGGTGTCTTGTCTTTGTCGCTTTCCAAGATTCTTTCGTACCTTACTATTCCTATGCCTCTGGCCATCCAACAAGTAATGCTCTGTCCGTAAAACTTGCCTTTGTCGTATCTTTGTGAAATCTTTCCAGTGAGTTTCATACAGTTGAATGTGCCGGCGGGAGTCTGTATCTGCTCTTCACCTTCCACTTGCCAGTTAGAGTAAACAGTTTCTCTTTTTAAGGTTCCCAAAGCACTTTTTGAGACATCATAAAGAGTGCTGCTTTGAAGTTGTTTGCCAGGTTGAATGTTTCCCGGAACAAGCAGACAATAGCCCTGACGTTTATCCAATTTAAAAAGGTCTTCTGCCACATTGTGTGTAAGATGAAAAGTCCCAGACGGATCTATTTCCGTCGGAAGCAACATTTCCTTGAATGAGGCTGGTATTCCTTTAGATGGCTCATGCTTCTTGTTGTACGCTTCTTGTCGAATGTAGGCTACAAGTTGGCCGTTGACAACTTTCTCATCTTCAACAATTTGTCGCAAGTAGGTTGGAACGCCATATAAACTATTCGTGATTTGTTTTCCTTTCTGTTCGTAGCAATATTCAGCCATAGAGCCTTTCCGATAAAGTAGATAAGGGTTCACGGCATTTACTGCCATTTCCAAATCCGTTGGCGACATTTCGGGAGCGGGCGTGAACTTTGTGTTGTCCATATTTGCCGTGACAAGTTGCTGCCCAGCAGCTGCTACAGTCGACGATGCTGCTGTCGATGGCGTCGCGGATGCCAGCAGAGGCGTTGAAGTCGCCGGTGTTGTTACAGCTGTGGGGGCTGTCGGAGTGGGGGCAGGCTGTTGTTGCAACTGTTGTTGCTGTTGCTTCTTCTGCTTTTGCTTTTCCTGATAGGCGTCGTTGTACAAGGTTGTCGTGCCATCGGAATTGCGAATCATAAAAACTTCACTCTTCTTAATGGTTTCCCATGGAGCCTTTTTCTTGTCTTTCAATTGGAACTTTACTTCGTCTTTCCCAACCGAAACATTGTAGACGACGAATAATTCCCCTCGGTTCAGAAACATCACATTGTCTTTCTTCTCAAATTTAACGACTGGCGATGTTGTCTGGTTACCTTCCTCGTCGAAAAAAATGTTGCTTCCTTTCTCCTTCATAATCATATATACGAAGTCCGTGGGTGCTTTTAGGCGACCGCGTTTCTTATGCTTCAAGTCGACAAATGTTACTTGGGAACTGCTTATCTGTTCTATTTTGACTGGTGTCATAGAACCGTCGCGGGTTATCATCACATCGCCATCTGCCAATACTGGCACAACCCCTAACAGGGATAGCAGTACAATTAATAGTTTTTTCACTTTCATACTTTGCGGTTTTAGTTATTACAAGTCTGCCTCCTGAACTCCCGAATTCAGCGTTAATAATCGTACGAAAGATAATGGAAACAAAAAAGGCATGGGAGTTCTCTACTCTCGCCCATCCCTGTGTTCAGGCCTTCGCATTGCCTCCAGTCAAGGATAAGCAACGCAGTGAGCCCACGCCAAGCACATATACGTAATACATACCACTATACCCAAATGCATAGCAATATGCAAGCATATAAATCTGCCCACGTAGGTGTTCCGTTGCATTATCTCTGTGACTGAATTCAAGTTTGCGAAGTTTGAACACACAGAACGATAACGTTCGTAAACGCCTTTTCGAGACCAGCCCTACAAACGGCTTTGTGGTCTCATTCCATCGATGTCTTGACCCGCTTCAGCCCCTTCGGACTGGCTAAGTCGGGGCAAAGGTACAAACTATTTTTGAAACATCCAAATTTCCGTGAAAGAAAATTTTCGCCAATCTCTCTTTTGTACCAAGGAAAAGAGGTTTCGCTTACTTCACCGACCACTCGAAGAGTCCGGCGGAGTCGTCATCGGGCAGCGTCACCTCCAAGCGGACGGCTTTGGTGCGCACGGGGGTGAAGTTGACAGTGCTGGCGGTGCCGGGGTAGGTGGGGTAGCTGTCGGCACCCTCGACGGGCAACCACTGACCGTCGGCGCTCTGATAGAGGATGCGCCACGACTTCGGCACGTCGCAGCCGCCCCACGGCTTGTCGCAGAACCAGTAGACGGTGGACGTGCTCACCTCGGCCTCCTGCGGGAACTCGTAGGCTATCCACTCCGTCGAGGCCTTCTTGGGCCACCAGTGGGTGTAGGGCACCGAACGGTCGTTCTCGCCCTTCGGTACGAGGCGGTCGTTGACGGCCGAGATGGCAGGCATCCGTGGCGTCGATGTCGTCACCTTGCTCTCCGAGGCCAGTGTGGCGGGCTGTGCGGGTGTGGTGGCGCTGAGGTCCTGCGGCAGCCAGACGCGCATCTTCCCTGAGCCGCGATGGCACCAGGCGTAGTATGGAATAAGCGTCAGCGTCTGGTCCTTCACCGTGAGCTTTCCCTGTTTGTCGAAGTCGAGCGTCTGGGCATCGGTAGAGAGAGTCATGATGGGATAGGTCTCTCCACTTTTCACTTTTAACTCATCACTTTTCACTTCAAACGTCGGCTCCTGATTGACCAAGGCCGAGAAAATGTCGAACTGGTTGTCGGGGTGCTCGGCACAGTAGACAATCGGGCCGCGCTCCACAGCTATCATCCCCCGGTCGGCTTCCACCTTATTATTCGCGCGAACGGTGCGCGGCTCCATATCGAAGCAGATGACCACCTTGTCGCCCTTCTTCCAGCGGCGCTCAATGTCCACGTAGCCGTCGTCGCCGACGAGCAGGGGCACGGTAACGCCGTTTACGATGAAGCTATAGCCCAGCCGCTTGTTGTCGGTGTACTGGTAGAGGTCGCCGGGCACGGGCTTGTTGCGAAGCCAGCCGGGGACGCGGATCTTCAAGTTGAACTCGCCCACACTGTTCTTGTCGATGGTCAGCTCGGTCTCGCCGTCCCACGGGTAGTCGGTCTTCTGGGTCAGCGTCAGCTTCTTGCCCCCGACGCTGAGTGTCGAGGTGTTCGAGAGGAACAGGTTCACGTAGACATTCTTCTCTTTCACGGCATAGACGTAGCCGGGCAGCGAGGGGATGAAGCGGCAGATGTTCGACGGACAGCAGGCGCAGCCGAACCATGCCTGACGCTGGTGCTGGCCCATCGACTCCAATGGGTTGGGATAGAAGAAGCCGTCGCCCTGCAGCGAGACACCTGAAATCAGGCCGTTGTAGAGCGTGCGCTCCAGCACGTCGTAGTACTTCGACTCGCCGTGGAGCAGGAACAACCGGTAGTTGACGTAGACATTGCCGATGGCGGCACACGTCTCGCAGTAGGCACTCATGTTGGGCAGTTCGTAGTTCTTGCCGAACGCCTCGCCGCTTGAGGTGGCGCCGATGCCACCGGTGATATACAGTTTCTTCGTGACGATGTTGTCCCAGATGCGGTCGATGGCCTTGATGTAGCCCTCGTCGCCCGTCAGGGCAGCCACGTCGGCCATGCCTGCATACATATAGGCGGCGCGGACAGCGTGGCCCACGGCCTCGTCCTGCTCAATGACGGGCTTGTGGCTCTGCGAGTACTCCTGCTTGATGGAGGTCTTGCCGCGATAGTCGAGCAGGAACTTGGCGAAGTCGAGATAGCGCTTCTGACCGGTGGCCAGGTAGAGGCGCGCCATGGCCATCTCGGCTATCTGGTGACCGGGCACGACACACATCTGTCCGGGATTGGGGCCCACCTCCTTGCAGGCCACGTCGGCATAGCGGCAGGCGATGTCGAGGAACTTGCGCTTGCCGGTAGCCTGCCAGTAGGCCACCGCTCCCTCCACCATGTGGCCGAGGTTGTACAGTTCGTGCGAGAGGTCCTCCTCCTTCACCCAGCGGCGGTCGCCGGCCCAGTGGTGTGGGTCGGTGGGGTTCTGCGTGCGGGCGGTGTAGAGGTAGCCGTCGGGCTCCTGCGCACGGCCGATGATGTCGATGACGGAGTCGCAGTAGTGTTCAAGGAGTTGAGGAGTAAGGAGCCGAGGAGTAAGTAGATTTGTTTGTGCATTTCTACTCAACTCCTTACTCCACAACTCCTTACTACTCAAAAGATAAGCAGCCCCTTCCAGCGTCTTATAGGGGTCGGTATCGTCGAACGAGTAGCCCACGCCGTTCACCTTGAACGTCTTCGACGGGTCCTTCAGGTGCGCGGCAGCATTGTCGAAGTTCTTGTAGCGGCCCTCACTCTCGCACTTCGAGAAGGCGAGGGGTACGGTGGTGTTGCGACTGGCCTGCAGGCGTTGTCCCCAGAACGTGCCGGGAGCGACCTTCACGGCGGTGAAGGGTACGGGGGTGATGGGGTAGCCCTTCTGTGCTACGCCGACAAGGAGCGAAAAGTGAAAGGTGACGAGTGTTAATAGTAGCTTTTTCATTGTATTTCGTTTTTAGTTTCCGTTTTCGTTAATAACTTCCTTCAGCTGTTTGGTGGCACGCTCAATCATGTCCATCGTACCACTGCCGTCGCTGACGTAGCGGATAACCATGTTGGCGTAGCTGATGGCACGGTTGGCCTTTTCGTCGTCCTCGGGCAGCTGGCGGGCTTTCCCGAGCAGCTGCTGCAGTTCGGCCAGGTCCTCAAGTTCGGGCAGGTTGCCCGGTCGCATGGCGTTGATGACGGCACCGAGGGCTGCTGCTGCGGCGTCAATCTCCTCCTGCGTATGGCGGTCGTCGGGGGCGTCGAGCAGGGGCTGTGCCTTGGTCTGCTGTTCCGTCATGCGGGTGAAGCCGTGGACGGCCCAGGGGGCGTACTCCGGCACTTTCACCGTCAGGGCGTTCCAGGCCTGCTGCTCGTCGAGGCGGCTCTTGGCAATGAGCAGAAGCTCGCGGAGCTGGGACTTGTCGACGGCGGGGCTGCTGTCGTACAGCAGCAGACGGGACGAGGGGACGGCGGGCAGGCTGATGCGGAAGTAGTGGGTCAGGTGGCGGTCGCCGTCGTAGTCGGGGATGAAGGTGCTCAGGTCGTGGTTCACGTCGGCGGTGGCCTCCTCCCAGGTCTTGATGCCGGTGGCGGCCATCACGAGCGGACCGTTCATAAAGGCGCCAAGCCAGTGGCCGTCCACCTTGTCGGGGCCGAAGTCGATGTGGCGGGTGAAGGGCATCACCACCTCCACCACGTCCTTCTCCGTCCAGCGGCGGGCGGGAATCTCCACGTAGCTCGACGGCCGGTACTGCTTAGCTATGCTCTTGCCGTTGAGCCTGACGTCGAAGCCCTCGGTAGCCCAGTAGGGCACGCGCAGCTTCATGGCAAACCGGGCTTTGCCCTCGACAATGCGGATGGTACTGCGCTCGGCAGGCCACCCACACTCCTGCTTAATCGTGACACCTTGTTGTTTCCAATGTGCGGTGGAGGGCAGATAGAGGGCTATCCATAAGCAGTTGTCGCCCACGAAGTAGGCTGCCTCCTGATACTTCACATGGTTCTCTGCGCCCGTGCCGCCGCAACAGGTAGACTGCGGCGTCTCGTTGCCCCACGGCTTCGAAGCGTCGAGGCCGACGGCATACTGGTACGTCGTCTGGTAGTGACGGGGATTCACCGAGCCGACAATCTGGTTGTAGAGCACGCGCTCATAGTAGTCCATGTAGCGGGCGTCGTCGGGATTGTAGCAGTTCAGGTCCTTCGTCAGCTTAGCCAGGTTATAGGCGCAGCAGGTCTCGTTGAGGGTGGGCTCGGCGCGCAGTTCGCGGCCGCCCCAGTTTGCCACGTTGCCGCACATCGCGGTCATCTGCGAGTAGGGCTGGCGGAACATCTCGCCATTGCCGACGCCGCCCATCGCATAGCGGTAGCGGCCCTGAATCATCGTCCAGAAGTTCTCGGCCAGGTTATAGTAATAGGGATTGCCGTTACCACGGAACGAGCGCAGCGCACCCGTCACCATCGGGATGTGCTGGTTGGCATGGCGCGTGCGGATGGCGTCGATGTTCTTCGATAACGGGTCGAAGAACGCCGGACTGTCGAAGCAGTTGGCGGCTTCCATCAACCGGGCCTTTTCCTCGGCTGTGCCCGTCATCTCGGCCAGGCGGGCCAGCGACTCGGCCATGCCGCCCACCTCGCCGGCGATATACATGTTCCACATCTCGTAGCGGTTGCCGGGACGGGCCCGGCGCTCGTCCTGCCGGCCGTCGCTCTTGACGTAGGTGCGGTAGTGCAGGCGGTTCCACACCCACAGTCCCATGTCCTTGGCCGTGAGCAGGGCCTTGGCAGCCACGGCGCGGTCGTCGATGTAGGTGGCAATGTCGATGAGTCCCGCCAACTGCTTGTGCACGGAGTAATAAGGTGCCCACACCCAGCTGTCGTTGTTGTAGGCACGGTACATCTCAATCAGCACACAGTGCTGCGCGGGGATGGCGTTCAGGTAGCCGTAGCCGTACTTGCCGGGCTCCTGCTTGTAGCGGTCGAAGTCGGCCCAAGTGCCCTTCATCTGGCGCAGTTCCTCCTCGGGGGCAAAGTCGCGGGCCTCCCAGTAGCGGCCCAGCTGCTCGTTCCAGACGAACGTCCGCTCCTGGCACTCGCGCAGGCCGTTCACCATCTCGGTGATGTTCCGGCGCAGGATGTCCTTCTTCGACTTGTCCTGACAACTGGCAAAGGCGAAGGCCAGCGCCGACATATAGTGGCCGGAGCCGTGGCCCTTCAGCTTCGTCGTCGGCGAGTCCCAGCCGTCAGACTCGGGGTAGCCCTCCGTCGGCAGTCCGTAGGTGTCGCGGTAGTTATAGAGCTGCTGCCTGACGGGCAGGCTCAGCAGGTGGTCGATGTCGAGGTCGCGGTTCCCCGTCAGCCGGTTCTGGCCGTCGAGGCTCACGCAGTCGAGCGGCAGCGGCTCGGCCACGATCTTGGCAGTCAATTGTGCATCCACCACCTTCACCTCAGCCGTCACGGGGTAGCCGTTGGGCGTGGTGTTGTCGCCGAGTATATATCCGCGTACCTTATATATACTGCCCACGGGATTGGTGTCGGGGTTAGCCTCAGCCCGCTCCGTGGCCTCGCCGGCGTTCTGCCACCTCACCTGGCGGTACTCGCCCTTCCCGTCGCTGTATTCCACCCAAAGCTGGTAAGGCAGCCGAGGGGCGTTGCCCACGGGAACCTCCACACTGACGCTCTCTGCGCTGACGATGGTAAGGCTTTCAGTATGTGCATTGGCAACTCCGGTCAGGACCTGCATAAGGCATAGTATAGTAAGTAGTTTCTTCATAGTGGGACATTTTTGAACTGCAAAATAATCATTTTCCATATTATCAGCTCCACATGCTGATGTACTTGAGGGCAAAGGTAAGAAGAAATTTGGAATTACGCAAGCATTTACCCATTTTATCTCGTTTTTGTTTGATTATTCAGAAAAAAGTCTTAACTTTGCAGCAAATAATCAAAATGTTTGGAGTATGACCGCAGTAGCAAGAAAAATACAGGAAACCCCTATGGCACCATATACAAGTTTGCTACAGGGAATGAGTCGCGAAGAAAAGAAAATCGTCATCATGTTTTTGACCGAGTCTCTGGCAGAAAGCAAAGAAGAGGTCAAAGAGCCCGGACTGTCCAAAGAAGAGCGTAAACGTGGGCTGATGTCGCTTGCTGGTTGTTGGAAAAATGACCCAGAGGATGCAGCCCGCATGGAAGCCGCTATCAAGGACGGACGAAAGAATGAGTTTGTGCGTGAAATCAACCTCGATGACTGATGGAGAAGTACATTCTTGATACCTGTACGTGGATTGAGTTCTTTCACGAACGTAATGGCGTGAAGGAACATGTGGACGGAATAGACCCAGACCAAATTTTTGCATCCGAAATAACGCTTGCAGAGTTGACGTACGGAGCTATTAATAGTAGTGATTATGAAAGGCATATCAAAGAGCCCCAATGGTTGAGACAATACATAACTGTTTTCCCTATTAGTGATGTGTTTGAGGAATATGGTCAGATTCGTTGCGCCTTAAAGAAAATCAAGAAAGACATTGTCCAAAAGATTGGACAGTTCGACATTCTGATAGGAGCCACTGCCCTTCATTACGGCCTGACTGTCGTTACTGACAACGTGAAAGACTTCAGCCTGATGCCTGGCGTGAAGTGCGTGAACTGGGTGGAAAGGACATAATCTGCTCATAGCCCTGTAGTCTTTTGTCCTGAGGAAATCCGCAACTATTTTATGTTGATGCCTTTCGGCTCGGTGTCGGTTTAGGTGTCGGTTCAGGTGTCGGTTCTCAGCTCTGAAGCACCGATTGTGAGCTTTCTGCCGATCAATCCGGGTATTTTTGCTATTATAGTTGTTAATCGCACTTTATATCCAACACTCCCTACACTTCCTGCACCTAAAATAGTTCAACAGGTGCAGGAAGTGTAGGAAGTGCAGGATGTTTCCTGCGAATGGCAATTATATAGTGATTGAGGGTTTTTGCGGTGAAGTCCTCATTGACCTCACCGGGCGACAGGCTATGGGAAAGGCGGCGGGTTTCATCCAAAAGGCGGGGGTTTATGAGAAAAAGGCGGGGGTTTATGAGAAAAAGGCGGCGGGTTTTGGGCAAAACCCGGCGCCTTTTGTTTGTCCCGCGGTCTACTTTCTCCAGGCGAAGCAAGAAAATCAAAAAAAACTTTGACACGTCAGCATTATTGTGTAACTTTGCAGGCGAAAAAAGAATGATAACTAATAACGAGATGAAAAGGATTTTGACTGTTGGCTTCTGGCTGCTTGCCGTCTGCGCAATGGCGCAGAAGACGGTGTACATCCCCGACGAGTGGCGCCACCCGTGGCCGTCGGACTCGCTGCTCTATGCCGAGAGCGATCCCGACTGCAAGTACACGTGGTCGAAGACGCGGAGCGTGGAGTCCGACAACGTCATCGTGTTCTGGGACAAGGGCTACGGCTCCGTGCTGCCCTCGAAGTCGCCGACGGCCTACCGCATCGACGAGCAGGACCTGCTCAAGAAGTGCGAGGCCTTCTACGACCTGGAAATCAACAAGCTGGGCTTTGTGGACCCCGCGAAGACCAACCTCAGGCGCTATAAGGTGATGGTGCTGCTGAACCACACGACGGAGTGGGTGTGCTACGGCGGCGGCTACGACTACGAGGTGAGCGCCCTCTGGCTCGGTCCGTCGGCCTGCAAGCCCGTCGGCCACTCGGTGGCCCACGAGGTGGGACATTCGTTCCACTATATGTGCTACGCCGACGCATCGGGCAACAACCACAACTCGTCGTCGACCATCAACACCGGCTTCCACCTGCAGTGCGGCAACGGCCAGACCATCTGGGAGCAGACGGCCCAGTGGCAGGCCAACCAGTCGTACCCGGAGCTGATGTTCGACCAGAGCATCGGCGTGTTCCGCAAGAGCCATAACTACGCTTACAGTCACGAGTGGCACCGCTACCAGTCGTACTGGCTGCACTACTATCTGTGCCAGTATTACGACGACATCACCACGGTGGCCCAGGTATGGCGGCAGCCCATGACGGGCCAGAGCCAGGGCAACGCCACCGACTTCAACCAGGCGCTGATGAAGCTGAAGAAGCTCGACGCCACGGGGCTCTTCCGTCTCTACTACGACTACGCCGCCCGTCTGGCCACATGGGACCTGGACGCCTGCAAGCCCTACCGCGATGCGCACATCGGCGACTTCGACTACCGCTGCGTGCTGCTCTCCTCCCTTGGGGAGGGGCCGGGGGTGGGCTCTTATCAGGTGGCGTTGGCTTCGGCGCCGCAGTCCAGCGGCTTCAACATCATCCCGCTGAAAGTGCCTGAGGCTGGCACCGACGTCACCACCCGCTTTACCGCCCTCAACACCTTAAACTGCAAACTGGCCGCTGGCGACCCCGCCGAGATGCTGAACGGCGAGACGCAGTGGAGCAAGACCAACCGCACCACCTACGTCAATAATACCAACCGCGCCAACCGAGGCTTCCGCCTTGGCTACGTCGCACTGATGAAGGACGGCACGCGCCGCTACCTGAACGCCGACTCCGTCTATTGCACGGGCACCGCCGAGGCGACTGCCGACATCACGGCGACCATTCCCGAGGGCACCGACCGCCTGTGGCTCATCGTCGTGCCTGCCCCCAAGCGTTACGTACAGCACAAGTGGACCGACAAGGCCGACAACGCCGAGATGTGGCCCTACCGCTTCCAGATAGAAGGCACCGACCTCGCGTCAAGGGCCACGGTCTACGTCAGTCCCACGATTGACGGCCGCGAGGTGAGCGACGTCACGCTGACCTACGACGTCTACCTGCCCCAGCTGAACAGCTACGACGCCGTGCCCGTCACCGTCAGCGGACGGGCGTTGGCACAGTTGGGCACCGCCTTCCAGCTGCCTACAGCCGACATTGCCGCGAAGATGGTCGCCTACGCCGCTGCCGGTCCCGCCGTCGGCAAGATGATGTTCTACCCGCTGAACCCCAAGACGCTCGCCACGGTAAGCAGCGGCTCGACGGCCAACGGCTTCGGCCACTGGTTCGGGGCCAACGGAGCCGTGAGCAGCTACCAGAACGGCTACATCTACAGCGAACTGGACACGTCGTCGATGACGTTCAGCATCGGCCAGTACCCCGGCAAGGTGAAGCAAGGTGCGGAATATACCGTCGGCCAGGCCCTGCGCTACAAGCAGGCCGACGGCAAGATAGCCACTGCCCGCTTCGTCTTCCGCGTACATATTACTAATGTAGACTACGGCGCCGAGCTCGCCAGCATTGACTACGCCGACCCGACGGGCATCAGTGAAGTGAGAAATGAAAAGTCTGTAGGCGGGGGCGCCGTCTACGACCTGCAGGGGCGCCGTGTGGACAGTCCGGCCCGCCGCAGCGTCCTGATTGTAAACGGGAAAAAGACGCTATGAAGATTTTTGCAATAGGAATGAACTATGCGGCACACAATAAAGAGCTGCATGATACGTTATTAAAACCAGAGGAGCCGGTCATCTTCACCAAGGCCGACTCAGCACTGCTGAAGCCCGGCAAACCGTTCTTCGTGCCCGACGACATGGGACGGATTGACTACGAGGCCGAGGTGGTGGTGCGCATCTGCCGGTTGGGCAAGAACATCGCCGAGCGGTTTGCCCACCGCTACTACGATGCCGTCACCGTGGGACTCGACCTCACCGCCCGCGACATGCAGCGGCGAGCCAGTCACGCCGGACAGCCGTGGACCATCTGCAAGGGGTTCGACGGCTCGGCGGTCATCGGCGAGTGGGTGGAACTGTCGCAGTTGCCCGCCGTGCAGGCCCTGCACTTCCGCTTGGAGAAGAACGGCGAGACGGTGCAGCAGGGGTGTACCGGCGACATGTTCTACACCGTTGACCAGATCATCGCCTACATCTCGCGGTTCTTCACGCTGAAGACGGGCGACCTGCTCTACACGGGAACACCCGCCGGCGTTGGTCCGGTCAGCATCGGCGACCGCCTGGAGGGCTGGCTCGAGGAGCAAAAGGTTTTGGAACTGAACTGTAAATGAACGTAAGACGACATACACTGAGTGTGCTTCTGCTGCTGACGGGCCTGTGCGCGTCGGCTCAGGAGTTCTTCAACCTGACCGCCTCGGAGGTCAGGATCGACTCGGTGCTGCCGTTGTTCACATACACCCGTGAGTTGGGTGCCGGCTATGCCGACTCCACCTATACGGTTACGATAGAATACCCGGAATTCATCGATATGTCGGAGACCGACGTGGCGCGGTTACACAAGATTACCGACCGCAAACTGCCCGCCATGCCCGAGATTCAGCAGTACATCGGCGTGTCGCGCAAGCGGGGCACGCTCTATGTGGCCTTCACGCCCATCGTCTTTCGAGAAGGGAAGTATCAGAAGTTAGTAAGTTTTATGATAAAGACCCACCCCCGGCCCCTCCCTGTAGGGAGGGGAGTA
>JAFPVW010000039.1 GCA_017395215.1 Prevotella sp.
CAGGAATGCCAGAAGAAGCGCTGCCTCCATCGGGCTCTTCGGCATAGGTGCCAGCCTCAATGGCTGCCAGCTTCTCAAGGTAGTATCTGTTGTATATGCGGTTGCTGTTAGCGTCCAACTTGCCGATGGACTTGCGTTTATGCGTGGAGTACCCTTTTTCTCTGTTCCAATAGGAATAATCCTCATAAATATAGGTGATACCCGTCTTTTTCTGGGTAATTTCGATGATGTCGTAACGTGTTTTAGCCATAAATGCACTTTATTGGGTGCAAATATAACCATATTTGTTCGAATATTCTCAAATAAAAGCTACTGAATAACAAATATTTATAGATATTTAACCATATTATCATGGTTATATCCGGGGTTTAGGGAGTATCACCTCAAAAGGCTTGTGATCCCGCTCGATTCGTTCAAGCAGTTCCTTACGCATAGCCCTTGCCTGATAGGAATTGAGGCGGAAAGCCAGCAGCAGAACGACCTCCATGCTATACACGGTAAGGTATTGGCCCTGTCGTTGATTGACTGTGCGCTCTGCCTCGTATGGCTTCACCAGTTCCTCTTTGTAGAGTGCTTGAATGGTGTTCCTTAGTTTCGGGACGAACACTCCAAAGAGGTCAACCAGTTCGGACTCACTCATCCAAATCTCTCCACACGGTATAGTCAGTTCCCTGTACTCACTATACTCACTCCATTCTATGATGTTTCTCTGTTCCATATATCTATGCTGTTTTGACGTTGCCGAATGACGCGTTTAACCTGTTGCCAAGCATGGTCAGGTCGTTGTGGGGCTGATATGGAACTGTGAGAACACGTTGCGCTGTATCTTGCCGTTGTCATGTGCTCTGCCCACCACTCCCTTCAGGTGCATGCACGTCAGCCAGATGGTGGAATGTGCCAGCCCGCGCTCGTTGCTGAGATATGCACTGAACTCCTTGATGAAGTCGGGTGTCAGTTCCTGCATGGCGATGTCATTGCGCTTGTAGTTTGCCCGGAGGAAATCGGCCACATAGTTCCTCGACCTCATCTGAATCTTGTACGTTCCCTCCTCACGGTCTTTGCCTACACGGCGCTTCAGATTGGCGATGTCCTTGTCAAAGGCTCCGAGCAGTGTCTCGTATTCGCTGCCCAGTCCCTGGTAGGCATTTCGCACCATCTCTGCCGTGACAAATCCCTCGCGGTCTGACAGACGCTGATAGTGCTTGATAATCTGCGCCTTGATGTTGTCGAGGTTGCGGTTAATCTGCAAGGCCTCCTTGCTGCGTCCCTTGGCGCAATTACCCTTCACGCCCCACATGGTAAGTGGGATACTCATCTTGCAACTGAACTGCGACTGCGTTCCGTTGATTGTAATTCGTCCCATAATCGGGACAATTCCGTTTTTCTCCTTGCTCTTGTTGGCATAGAAGAGGATGTTGAATGTACTCCTGCTCATACTTTTCTTTTTTTACGTTTTCAATTCCGGCTGCAAAGATAATACCATTTTAGGAATTGCCTTTTCGGCAAAACATTGCAGAATATGACATTGAAAACTGTTCGGATTTAGATGCACCGTTCTTCCTTTTTCTGCCTTTGGGATTTATGAAAGTTTAACTGTCAGGGTGGCAGTATATGTGTTACGATTTGGCAACCTAACTCTTTCATTATTCTGCCCAGATTTGCATAAACCTCATTTACTGGATTTCCCAGTTTTCCCCTGATTGCCTTTATTTATGGGCTTTCTTGCGTTAATCTTCCGAAATCGCTTTGCTATTTCAGCATTATTTCGTAACTTTGCGCCAAATTAACTAAAAACAAAGCAAAAATGTTTAGCAAAGAGACTTACGTTCGGCGGCGTGCCGAATTGAAACAGCTGGTCGGAGAGGGCATTATCGTGCTCTTCGGCAACAACGAGTCGCCCTGTAACTACCCCGCCAACGGCTATGCGCCGTTCCGTCAGGACTCCTCGTTCCTATACTATTTCGGACAACACCGCGACGGACTGGTGGGCGTCATCGACATCGACAACGACGAGGAATGGCTCATCGGCGACGACATCGACATCGAGGACATTGTCTGGATGGGCTTCGTCCCCTCAGTGGCCGACCTCGCCGCCGAGGTAGGCATCACGCGTACCGCCCCAATGTCCCACCTCCGTCAAGTATGTTGCTGTAGTACAGCAACAAACAGGACCGTCCATTTCCTGCCGCCTTACCGCCACGACACGAAGATCCAGATTATGGACCTGCTGGGCATCCACCCTGCACAGCAGAAGGAGAAGGCCTCGCTGCCGCTTATCAAGGCCGTCGTGAAAATGCGCGCCACGAAGAGCGCCGAGGAGATTGTCTACATCGAGGCTGCCTGCGACGTGGGCTATGTGATGCACACCACAGCCCAGATGCTCATACGCCCCGGCGTCACCGAGCGTTTCGTCGGCGGACAGGTCGACGGCATCGCCCGTTTACTGGCCCAGGGCAACAGCTTCGGCACCATCTTCTCACAGCATGGCGAGATTATGCACGGCTCACCCTCAGACACGCCGTTGGAGGACGGCCGGCTGGTGCTCTGCGATGCAGGCTGCGAACTGAACGATTACTGCTCCGACCATACCCGCACGATGCCCGTCAACGGTAAGCTCACCCAGCGCCAGTTGGAAATCTACTCAATAGTCGAGGCGTGCCACGACTACGTACTTGAAGTGGCCAAGCCTGGCGTGAAGTACCAGGACGTCCACTTCGCCGTCTGCCGCCTGATGACCGAACGGCTGAAGGAGCTGGGCCTGATGAAGGGCGACACCGACGAGGCCGTCGCCGCCGGTGCCCACGCCATGTTCCTGCCCCACGGACTGGGTCACATGATGGGCATGGATGTCCACGACATGGAGGGCCTGGGCCAGATCTACGTCGGCTTCGACGACGAGACGCGCCCGAACCTCGAACAGTTCGGCACCAACTGCCTCCGCATGGGCCGCCGCTTGGAGCCGGGCTTCGTGGTTACCGACGAGCCGGGCATCTACTTCATCCCCCACCTCATCGACCTCTGGCGCAAGGAGGGACACTGCGCCGAGTTCCTGAATTTCGACAAGCTCGAGACCTACAAGGACTTCGGCGGCATCCGCATCGAGGACGACCTGCTGATAACCACCGATGGCTGCCGCTTCCTCGGGCAGAAGCGCATACCCTACCATCCCCAGGAATTAGAAAAATTTATGAACAATAAACAATAAGACAATGAAAAAACTCGTAACTTTCGCACTTATGGCCATGGTAGCCGTCAGTGCCGGCGCTGCCAAGAAGAAGGCACCCGCCAAAGACCAGAACAAACCCGTTTTCACAACCATCAAGGAGATTCCCATCACCAGTGTCAAGGACCAGAACCGCTCGGGTACCTGCTGGGACTACAGCACCATCTCGTTCTTTGAGGCAGAGATTCTGAAGGCCACCGGCAAGACCTACGACCTTGACGAGTCGTTCGTTGCCAACAAGACTTATATGGAGCGCGCCATACAGGTCGTCCGCTACCATGGCGACTGCCAGTTTGCACAGGGCGGCTCGGCCGAGGACGTGCTGGCCACGATGAAGACCCACGGCATCATTCCGCAGGGCATTATGCCCTTCCCCGGCTCACTCTACGGCGACTCGCTGAACAACTTCAATGAGTTCTTCTCCGTGCTCGAACCTTACGTGGCTGCCGTGGCCAAGAGCGACGCCAAGAAGATCAGCAATGCCTGGAAGACGGGTATGCAGGGCATCCTCGACGCCTACCTCGGTAAATGCCCTGAGAAGTTCACCTACGAGGGCAAGGAGTACACGCCGAAGACGTTTGTCAAGTCATTAGGCATCGACCTTAACGACTACGTCTCGATTACCAGCTACACCCATCACCCCTTCTACACGGCCTTTGCCGTCGAGGTGCAGGACAACTGGCGCTTCCCGCTGTCGTACAACCTGCCGATGGACGAGATGATGAAGGTCATCGACAACGCCATCGACAACGGCTACACCATTGCCTGGGGCGGCGACGTCTCGGAGACGGGCTTCACCCGCCAGGGACTGGCCTACGCCATCGACGCCAAGCAGACGCAGAGCCTCGCCGGCAGCGACATGGCCAAGTGGCTGAAGCTGACCGCCGACAAGAAGCGCAGCATCATCGACTCCTTAGGCTACAAGGTACCCGAGGTGGTGGCCACGCAGGAGATGCGCCAGGAGCGCTTCGACAACTGGGAGCTGACCGACGACCACGGCATGCTTATCTACGGTGTGGCCAAGGACCAGGCCGGCAAGGAGTACTACATGGTGAAGAACTCCTGGGGCGAGACTGGCGACTATAAGGGCACCTGGTATATGACCAAGACCTTCATCGCCGCCAACACCATGGACTTCCTCATCAACAAGAAAGCCATCCCCGCCGACATCCGCAAGAAATTAGGCCTATGAACAGAATAGCCCTCATCGCCCTCTGTCTCCTATGCTGCAACATTGTTGCAGCCCAAACCGCCCAAGAGGAGCTGAAAGCCAACCGCTACCTCTCAGGCAGCAACTATCTCGACTACGACCGCCAGCTCGCCACCGAACCGCTGACGCCCGCCCCCAAGGGCTACGAGCCTTTCTACATGAGCCACTACGGCCGCCACGGTTCGCGCTGGCTCATCGGCGAGAACGACTACCAGACGCCGCTGAGCATACTCCGCGACGCTCACCAGGCCGGCAAACTGACCGCCGAGGGCGAAGCCGTACTGAAGAAGCTGGAGGACTTCCACCCGACCACCATCAAGCGCCTGGGCGAGCTGACCACCGTCGGCGAGCGCCAGCACCACGGTATCGGCAGTCGTTTGGCTAAGAACTTCCCCGAAATCTTCAAGGCTAAGAACGTGCCCATCGATGCCCGCTCGACAGTCGTCATACGCTGCATCCTGTCGATGGAGGCCGAGTGCGAGGAACTGGCTGCCGCCAACCCCACCGCCCGCTTCCATAACGACGTCAGCGAGTCGTTCCAGTACTACCTCAACCAGGACTGGAGCGACCGCCTGCGCCGGGCCAGCCGCAAGAGCCGTGGCGTGCGCAACGAGTACGAGCGGAAATACAGCCACCCCGAGCGGCTGATGAAGGTGCTGTTCAACGACCAGAGCTACGTCTATGACAATGTCCGGGCCAGCTCGCTGATGCGCCAGCTTTTTGAGGTGGCCGCCAATATGCAGAGCCACGACACCGACATCGAGCTCTACTCGCTGTTCACCGACGAGGAGGTCTACGACCAGTGGCGCATCCGCAACGTGGGCTGGTATCTGGACTACGGCGCAGCCCCGCAGTCGGACGGCATCATGCCCTTCAGCCAGCTCAACCTGCTCCGCAACATCATCGAGACCGCCGACACCATCGTCCCCGTCAGCCCTTCACCTGTCACCCCACAAGCAACGCTCCGCTTCGGCCACGAGGTGTGCGTCATGCCGCTGGCCTGTCTCCTGGAACTTGGCCAATGCGGTGCGCAGGTAGAGAATCTCGACAAGCTGGACGAAGTCTGGCGCAACTACCGCATCTTCCCGATGGCCTGCAACATCCAGCTCGTCTTCTACCGTCCCAAGAAGGGCGATGGCGACATTCTGGTGAAGGCCCTGCTCAACGAGCGCGAGGTGACGCTGCCCACGCAGCCCGTCAGCGGCCCCTACTACCGCTGGGCTGACCTGCGCCAGTACTACCTCGACAAAATCCAGAAGTTCAACGACCGTTAATTCTTTTATAGATAAACAAACCCTAAAAAACAAAAAGACTATGAAACCAACTCTTTTCCTGCTCGCTGCCGGTATGGGCAGCCGCTACGGTGGTCTGAAACAGCTCGACGGACTGGGTCCCAACGGCGAGACCATTATGGACTATAGTATCTACGACGCCATCCAGGCCGGCTTCGGCAAGATTGTATGGGTCATCCGCAAGGACTTCGAGGAGCAGTTCCGCACACAGATTCTCTCGAAGTACGAGGGACAGGTGCCCTGCGAACTCTGCTTCCAGGCTCTTGACGCACTGCCCGAGGGCTTCAGCGTGCCCGAAGGACGTGTAAAACCTTGGGGAACGAACCACGCCGTGCTGATGGGCAAGGACGTGATTAAGGAACCGTTCTGCGTCATCAACTGCGACGACTTCTACGGCCGCGACGCCTTTATGCAGATAGGCAAGTTCCTGGCTGGTCTGCCCGAGGGCTCAAAGAACCAGTACGCCATGGTGGGCTTCCGCTGCTGCAACACGCTCTCGGAGAACGGCTCAGTGGCCCGCGGCGTCTGCGCCTACAACGACAAGCGCCACCTGACTGATGTCGTCGAGCGCACCGAGATTATGCGCATCGCCGACAAAGGTAACGCCATCTGTTACAAGGACGGCGACGAGTGGTTCCCGTTGGAGGAGAATGTTCCCGTATCGATGAACATGTGGGGCTTCACACCCGACTACTTCGACTACTCGGAGGCCTACTTCCGCGATTTCCTCAGCGACCCGAAGAATATGGAGAACCTCAAGGCTGAGTTCTTCATCCCGCTGATGGTCAACAAGCTCATCACCGAGGGAACGGCTACCTGCGAGGTGCTCGACACCACGTCGAAGTGGTTCGGCGTCACCTACGCCGCCGACCGCCAGGCTACCGTCGACCGCATCCAGAGCCTCGTCGACGAGGGTGTCTACCCCAACAAGCTGTTCTAAAGCCGTCACTGTATGGATTACCATAAGGGATAATCCGCAACTACTATTCGCCAGTCTTCCCTTCATCGGAAGTCTGGCGTTTTTCGAGTTTACAATTCCTTGGACGTTCACGCCATCACCACCCGCCGATTAGACTCTGATTCTAATTGTTGCATATAAGCAAAAAAACGGCCAAACATTAGGCTTTCTCGGAAATTATTACTATTTTTGCAGCAGAATTGCAAAACAGAAGATTATGGGGAAATACCTTGACCCGAAAGCCGACCTGACTTTCAAGAAGATTTTTGGCGAGCACAAGCACCTTGTCATCAGCCTGCTCAATGCCATGCTGCCACTGAAGGACGACGAGCACATTGAGAGTATAGAATACTGGCCTGCTGAGAAGATACCCGACAGGACGGAGGTAGAGAAATACAGCATCGTGGACGTGTGCTGTAAGGACAACAAGAAGCGGGAGTTCATCGTCGAGATGCAGATGTCGTGGACAGAGTCGTTCAAGAAGCGCGTCCTGCTGAACGCATCGAAAGCCTACGTGGCACAGACAAACAAGGGGATGTTCTACGGCAACCTGCAGCCCGTCTATGCCCTGAACTTCGTGAACGACATCTTCATGGGCGACGTGGATGACTACTACCACTACTATCACCTGGTACACGACAAATACACCGACAAAGTGATTGAGGGGCTGCACCTCATCTTTGTGGAATTGCCAAAATTCAAGCCGCAGTCTTTCACTGAGCGGAAAATGCAGGTCCTCTGGCTGCGCTTTCTGACCGAGATTGACGAGAATACCCGCGAGGTGCCAACAGAGCTGTTGGAGAATGCTGAGGTGAAAGAGGCCCTTGAGATTGTGGAACGGGCCGCCTTTACCGATGACGAGATGTTCTTCTATGACAAATTCTGGGACCGCGTGTCAACGCAAAGAACCTGGGAGTACGACTGGAAAATCAAGATGGAAGCAGTAGAAGCGAAGGCCGAAGAGGCGGAAGCGAAGACAAAGGAGGCGGAAGCGAAGACAAAGGAGGCAGAAGCGAAGACAAAGGAGGCGGAAGCAAAGACAAAGGAGGCGGAAGCAAAGCTCAAGCAGAAAGATATTGACGTGGCTCGTAAACTGAAAGCCATGAATCTGACTTCCGAGCAAATAGCTGAAGCTACGGGCCTGACCGTTGAGCAGATTGAGGCCATTTGAACTCTCGCCTACAAGAGCTCACGGCCGTGAATCTTTGTTCACGGCCGTGAGCTTTTGTTTTATAGCTCGCATGACGTACGAGCCCTAAACCGTCACCTGCTGCTTACTGGTCTGACAGGATGAGGGTGATAAGGGCAGTCACGTCACTGATGTTGACCACTTCGTCGCCGTTAATGTCGGCAGCATCGATGTTGAAGCCCTTAGGGGTGCTGCCCAACAGATGACTGACAAGGGCGCGCACGTCGTCGGCATCGACCCGGCGGTCACCAGTCAGGTCGTTAGGCACGGGGGGCAAGCCGAGGTAGATAAGGCGGAAGTTGTCGAAGGCCACCCAGTTGGCCGTTGTGTTCTTAATTTCCAACCCGAGAGCGACTTGACCACCTTCGGTCACGGTCAGTTCTGGTGTGGTGAAGGTCTCAGGCCTTTCGTTGGCAGTATGGCAGCTGACTTCCTGGTCGCCAAGGAAGAGCGTCACGCCAGACACCTCGACAGAGGCATTGTCCTGTTTTGCGGCAACAATGTCGAGGGCAAGCTGATATTTACCAGCAGGCAGGTCGGTGAGCGTCTGTGAGAGGGTTCGGTCAGCCAACGTTTCACCTTTTGGCACCCACGACTCATAGAACCGATTGGTAAGCAGGGCATCGCCGTTGTGATAGAACGTGGTATGGCTGCCCCATGAGCTTTCGGTTGTCCAACCTTCAAACGAACTGCTGGCACAATCGCCATTGGTGATGAGGAAGGAGTAGTCAACAGGAGTGGTCTCGCTGACCTCCACTTCAAGAAGTTTTGCCCTAAGACTTTCCGCGGCATCAGCAATCTCAGAAGCGGTGGAGAGGGGATTCTCATAGACGGCAATCTCGTCGTTGCCGACACCGGCGGCACGGGCCGAGATGACGAGGGTCCACATCTGCCGGCGCTCAGGCGCTGCCTCGATGATGGTCATGCGATGGGCAGTATAGGCTCCCGGACTCATCAGTATCCACTTTGTGCCCACACCACTATGGTAAGAGTCTTTCGGAGCAGCAAGTACATAGGGCGTATTACCGAGGTCGCCCACAAAGCCTACACAGCGTGTGCCACCTAAGGCAGAAGTGCCGAGATGGGGATTCTGCGGGTCGGGCTGGATGGTATAGGTATCATCGCTGCCCTGCGAGAGTGCGAAGAAGCGAGTATGCTGAGTGTCGTGAGTGATACTGCCTGACTTAGTAATGGCAACTTTGTCTATAAAGATGTGAGGTGAACCGTCAGAACCGCCTGTTCCAGTAAACCCTGCACATATCTTGCCTGCTGTCGAGGCCGTGAGGACGAAATCGACGGTGACAGTAGTCCACTGGCCCACGGTGACACTTTTCTGACTGCTCAGATACTCCTTGCCGTTGTTGGCTATGAATCCAAAGAAGTTCTTAGTAAAGTCGTTGGTGCCACTGGCATTATAGACGGTATAAGTAATATTGTAGGAGCCTGCGGGCAAGGTGACATTCTGGTAGTAGTAGCCACCACAGCCCCATACGCCCAAGAGACCGAGGCACTGTCCGCTCTCGCCATTAGGACCAGCCGAAGGTGGTGTCTTTCCGCCACCCTGCAACATGCCGGTAGTGGATCCATAGCTGAATATGCCTCCAGCCATACCGGAATTGGGATAGGAGGAATTGGAGTTGTCACCTGTTACCACCTTAGAAGACCATCCGCTCACGCTCTGGTAGCCGTATGGCGAACCGTCCTTGCCATAGCCAAAGACCTTTCCGTTCTGCACCGTTCCGCTTGAGAATTCAGCGTTTGTGAGGTATGTGCCGGTAACATCGCTAACCGGGGCTCCGATAGTCGAAGAGCCATCCACCCACAGCCCATCTTGGTCGGTGGCATAAAGATAGCCGCCATTCTCATTTACCAGAGAGTAAAGCCCGGCGGTTGGCTGTTCGAGCGTCCACTTCAGTCCATTGCTGCCCAAAGAAGCATGGGTGCCATGGCTGTTACCGCCAGTCAGGAACTTGCCGGCATCTACGCTATAAAGATAATAGGACTGGCCTACGGTAGGAGAAACGTCGCCACCACCGATTTCTGAGCGCAGTATCATGCGGATGCCTATGTGGTCGGCTGTGGCCTCGCTGTCGCGGTTTCCGGCCAGGACTTCGCCGGCAGCAAAAATCTTGTCGTTGTCCCATAGGCCGACATACATATTATGACAGAGGTTCCTGCACACCCAATAGTCGCCGCTGCTGTTGTAGTCGAAACCGTATGCCGCCTGGGGTTCGGTATATTCGCTGTTGCGAGTGACGAAGTTCCACGATTTAGGGCTGGCAATGAGATAGCCCGGCTCGCCGAGGTTGCGCAGCGAGTAGCCGCCGTTGCTGTTTGGCTCAAGCACCCACAGCTGGTAGGGGTCATCGCCGTGGTTGCTGTTATATGCCTTGTATTGCACGCGGTCTTCCCCTGTAGGAGCAACTGCCCATACGAGGTCGCTGCCGGCTTCCTTGGAATAGAACTGGAAAAAGAAGTCGCTGAGGTTGGTTGGGAGGAATGTTGCATTGTCGGTGCTGCTCGTAGCGGTTCCAAACTTCAGCGTGTTGCTCTCATAGGTTCTACCATCAAGCACGTCCTGTATGCGCCATTCACTGTCCTCGGCATTGTCGAGGGTTCCGGTATAGCTGTAACTCTGGGCCTCCCGGCCTGTCTTGTCCTGACGTTCGACGGTGGCCAAGGTGGTCCAGGCAGAGGCTGACGGCGACTTGTATTGCACACGGATTTCGTCCATCATGTCGCCATTGGAGTCTTTCCATGTGAAGCTGATGTCGTTGCCCGAAACCTTTCCTGCCAGCGAATAAGGATTATTCATGACAACCTTTGGGACAAACTCGTAACTCTTGTTGTAACCCAGTCCGCCATCGGTGGCAGCATAGACACGTCCCAGGTCGGTGAGGCTTCCTTTTTCATAGACATGCGCTTTCGACTCACTGTTCCAGTAGAAATAGCGCTCCACATAGGCTGTGCCGTTAAGCGTGTTAAGGATGTTGCTGGTTTCACTTATAATTTTAGCATCCGTCACTCCGTTTCCGAAAGCGCCATTGTGGTTCCACGAAGCTCCCCACATCCATTCGCTGATAAGCAAGGGACGCTTGTAGTAATCGTAGTGGGTTCTTAATGCGCTGAAGTCGGCCCAATAGCAGTGGATGTCGTAGATGTCGCAACGCCACCCACGCTCGTCGATGGCAGCAAAGAACTTATCGAACCACGCCTTATTATTTGACCCGTCGTATGTGGAAGGTGAGCACAGGCGCAAACCCGTGCGCATAGCGTCTTCCCAGTATCCCAGCACTTCATCAACGGTGGCTGGATCTGGTTTATCTGGTGGGTCATTGGGATTTGCCGGCTCGTTGTCGGTCTTCATGGTGCAGGAGTTTTCCGTATTACCACAGTCCCCCACACCAGGCCACCACTTCTGTATTTTGTGAGGCAGCCACTCCACGTCGGGCAGTAAATTCCCACCCTCACCATAAGTATAGCAGCCCTGCACGTTCAGCGCACTGCAAACCTCAGCTCTGGTTTCGTTGGCAATACCTGTTTTTCCGAAATCCTGCCACTTGAAGAGACGATAAGAGGATATCTTGCCCGACAGCTCGGTGGGGAGATTCATCTCCAAGTCCGCCGTGGCGGCAATGAAGCAGCGGCTGTAGCCCCATCCTGCAGTTCCCGTGGCAAAGGTGACCATATAGCCGCGCTTCAACTTGAAGCTTTTAAAGTTGTTCTTCAGTTCAGTGTCGGTCAGGGTTTTCATGTAGCCACCGTTGCTTCCCGTGGTGTAGCCATTGTAGGACGTGCCCGAAAAGCCCGTGCCCGTATAGCAGGTCAAAGGCTTGATGTCAGAGGCATAAGGCAGTATAATACAACCCTTATTATACATCTTCACCTGACAGTTCTTGCCATCTTCAGCCTTTTGCCCGTTTATCTTCACATGGTCTGCCAGCAGACTGATGCCTGCCGAGGGTTTCACTTTGGTGAGGATGACGACGGCATGCTCGGTATTGACGAGGTTGACTACGCCAGACGAGCCAAAAGGGGTATCTCCTGTGACAGTATAATCAACGTTGGTGATGATGTCGACAGTGGAGGTTACTTGTGATACGGGCTGCTTGGTATTGGCCCCCATTGCACCGATGCTTACGGCCAAGAGTAAAGCGACGGCCAGCGACTTGATGTTAGTAGTGAACGACAGTTTCATATACATTAGTTTTTAGTCAGGGGCAAAGGTACGAAAAATATTTGGATTAAAGAACTCTTTTCCTCTTTTTTTTGTACCTTTGCACCCGCTATGCTGAATGATATACTTACCGAGGAGCAGCTGGGCCTGCTGAAAGGGCTGATTGCCGACGCCCAAAACATCGTCATCACTTGTCACCAAAATGCCGACGGCGACGCCATCGGGTCGAGTCTTGGCTGGGCGGAGTACCTGAAACTGCAGGGGAAGGAGCCGACCATCATCGTGCCCGACCAGTATCCCGACTACCTGCACTGGCTGCCCAACACGGAAAAAATTGTGCGCTACGACAAGCATAAGGAACAGGCCGACCTGCTGCTGAAGATTGCCGACCTCATCTTCTGCCTCGACTTCAACACGCCGGCACGCGTCGACGAGATGCAGACAGCGCTCTGCGCTTCTTCCGCCAAGAAGGTGCTCATCGACCACCACCTGGGTCCCGACGTAGAGGCGGTGCTCACCATCTCGCACCCTGAGATGTCGTCAACATCCGAGCTCGTCTTCCGCATCGTGTGGCAGCTCGGCGGCTTCGACGAGCTGAAAAAGCACTTCGCCACACCCATCTACTGCGGCATGATGACCGACACGGGCGGCTTCACCTATAACTCCAGCGACCCCGCCATCTATTACATCATCTCGCAACTGCTGACCAAGGGCATCAACAAGGACCGCATCTACCGCAACGTCTTTCACAACTTCTCGGAGGACCGCCTGCGACTGACGGGCTTCGTCATGTTTGAGCGCTTGGTGGTCGACAACGAGCGCCACGCCTCCTACTACGCCCTGCGCCGCGAGGACCTCAAGCGGTTCCACTTCGTCAAGGGCGACGCCGAGGGGCTGGTCAACATGCCGCTGCAGATCAAGGGCCACAAGCTGAGCATCTCGCTGCGCGAGGACACCGACAAGCCGAACCTCGTGTGGGTGTCGCTCCGTTCGGTCGACGACTTCCCCTGCAACAAGATGGCGGCTGAGTTCTTCAACGGCGGCGGCCACCTCAACGCCTCCGGCGGTCGCCTCTACTGCTCTATCGACGAGGCCATTGAGGTTGCCCGCAAGGCCATCATCGCCTACGAGTCGCTGCTGAAGAAATCATAGCCACGATGCGCCTTTGCAACCGAGTTGCAAGAACCTTTCCGTACCTTTGCACCGTCATTCAAAGAAAGATGTAAAGATATGGAACATTCCCACCACCACGACCATGAGTGCTGTTCGCACGACCACGGACACGAGCACCACCATCATCACCACGAGCACGACGGCATGAAGGGCCGCATAGCCCTGATTGTCGCCGCAGCCGTGCTGCTCGTCGGTGCCGTCGTCATTGAGCACAATCTGGCACTGCCGACGTGGCAGCTGCTGCTCGTCTATCTTGTACCCTACCTGATTGTCGGCCACGACACGCTGAAGGAGGCTGTCGAGGGCGTCGTCCACGGCGATGCCTTCAACGAGCATTTCCTCATGTCGGTAGCCACCATCGGCGCCCTCGCCATCGGCTTCCTGCCGGGTGCCGAGACGCAGTTCCCGGAGGCGGTGTTCGTCATGCTGTTCTTCCAGGTCGGCGAGCTGTTCGAGGGCTATGCCGAGGGACAGAGTCGCAAGGGCATCGCCCACCTGATGGACATCCGCCCCGACATCGCCCACCTGGCCGACGGCACTGACGTCAGTCCCGACGAGGTGGCCGTGGGCGATACCATCGTCATCCGTCCCGGTGAGAAGGTGCCGCTCGACGGCGTCGTGCTGAACGGCACATCGGCGCTGAACACCGTGGCGCTGACGGGCGAGAGCGTGCCCCGCGACGTCACCGTCGGCGACGAGGTCATCTCGGGCTGCGTCAACATCTCAGGCGTGTTAGAGGTGCGAGTGACGAAAGCCTTCGGCGAGAGCACCGTTTCTAAGATTATCGACCTCGTGGAACATGCCAACGAGCACAAGTCGAAGAGCGAAGCCTTCATCACGCGCTTTGCCCGCATCTACACCCCCGTCGTCGTCGGTGCAGCCCTCCGCATCGCCATTGTCCCCCCTCTCCTCTTGTCACTATCCTCCCTTCACCCTTCACCCGTCACCCTTCACCTATCCACCTGGCTCTACCGCGCCCTGATGTTCCTGGTGGTGTCGTGCCCCTGCGCCCTGGTGCTGAGCGTACCGCTGACGTTCTTCGGCGGCATCGGCGGAGCCTCGCGGCGCGGTATTCTCATCAAGGGCGCCAACTACATGGACCTGCTGGCAAAGGTCGGCACCGTGGTCTTCGACAAGACGGGCACGCTGACGCATGGCCGCTTCGACGTCGAGGCTGTCCATCACGGCAGCTGTGACAAGACCGACGCTGAGAAGGAGCGCCAGCTGCTGCACCTCGCCGCCCATGTGGAGCACTTCTCTACCCACCCCATCGGAGCCGCCCTGCGCGACGCTTTCCCCGACGAGGCCACCGACGGCTGCGAGGTGAGCGACGTCACCGAGGTTGCCGGACAGGGTATTCGCGCCCGCGTAAGTAATAAAGAGGTGTGCGTCGGCAATACGAAGATGATGGATGCCGTCGGTGCCCAGTGGCACGACTGCACCCATACGGGCACCATCATCCACGTCGCCATCGACGGCCAGTATGCCGGCCACATCGTCATCAGCGACCAGGTGAAGGCCGACAGTGCCGCCGCCATCGCCCAGCTGCACGAGCTTGGCATCAGGAATACCGTCATGCTGACTGGCGACCGTCAGGAGGTGGCTGCCGACGTAGCCCGCCAGCTCGGCATCAGCGAGTTCCATGCCGACCTGCTGCCCGCCGACAAAATAGCCCACGTGGAACGCCTGATGAACACTCCCTCCACCCTCCACCCTTCACCCTCCACACACCTGGCCTTCGTCGGCGACGGCATCAACGATGCGCCGGTACTGGCACGCGCCGACGTGGGCATTGCCATGGGAGGCTTGGGCAGCGATGCCGCCATCGAGGCTGCCGACGTGGTGCTGATGGACGACCAGCCGTCGAAGATAGCGCTGGCCATCCGCATCGCCCGCCGCACGCTGGCCATCGCCCGCCAGAACGTGTGGTTCGCCATCGGCGTCAAGGTGGCCGTCCTGCTGCTGGCAGCCTTCGGACTGGCCACCATGTGGCTCGCCGTCTTTGCCGATGTCGGCGTCACCGTCTTAGCCGTCCTCAACGCCATGCGTACCCTGCGTACGCATGGCTTTTAAGAAAGTTTTTCACTTCCGCTTCCCGCTTCTCATTTCTTTTTCGTAATTTTGCAGCCGAAATTGCAATTTTGTGGATATGAGAAATATTATCTATACACTTTTCGTGCTCGTAGCCGTCCTTTTGTCGGTTGCCTGCAACGATTACGAAACCTACGGCGAACTGAAGGAAAAGGAGCGCGACAACATCAGCCAGTTCATATCCGACTCGGGCTACGTCGTCATCCGTGAAGCGCAGTTCCACGCCCAAGGCGACGCGACCGTCGGCGACAAGCAGTTTGTCTACCTCGACAAGAGCGGCGTCTATATGCAGATTGTGCGCCAGGGCTGCGGCGAGAAGATCAAGGACGGCGAGACGCTGAGCATTCTCTGCCGCTTCGTCGAGAAGAGCATACAGGACACGGCCATGCTCTTCAACACCGTCTATTACATCTACGACCCTGACATCATGAGAGTTACCCGCAACGGCAGCACCTACAGTGCCACCTTCACCAGCGGCATCATGCTCTCGACTTACGGCTCGAGCGTTCCCGAGGGCTGGCTCGTGCCCCTGCAGTATGTCAACATCGGCCGCCTGACCAAGCCCGACGACGAGCTGGCACGCGTCAGACTCATCGTGCCACACTCGCAGGGCACCACCCAGAATGCCAAGTCGAACGTCAAGCCCTATTTCTACGACATCACGTTCCAGCGCGGGCGATAAATCGCTAATCGTTTTAAGGACAACGGATTAAACGAATTAAACGGATTAAACAAAAGGGACAACGGATTAAACGAATTAAACGGATTAAACAAAAGGAACAACGGTATATAAATGACACTCATAAAATCCATTTCCGGCATCCGCGGCACCATCGGCGGACACACGGGCGACACACTCAACCCGTTAGACATCGTTAAGTTCACAACAGCCTACGCCACCTTCATCGGCGGCAGGAAGATCGTCGTCGGACGCGACGGCCGCATCTCAGGCCCCATGGTGCGCGACGTCGTCTGCGGCACCCTCGCCGGCATGGGCTACGAGGTCATCGACATCGGACTGGCCACCACGCCGACCACCGAGCTGGCCGTGCGCTGGCACGAGGCCGACGGCGGCATCATCATCACCGCCTCGCACAACCCTACGCAGTGGAACGCCCTGAAGCTGCTCAACAGCGAGGGCGAATTCCTCACCGCACAAGACGGTGCCGAGGTGCTGCGCATCGCCGAGGCCGAGGATTTTGACTATGCGCCCGTCGAGCGGCTGGGCCGCGTCGTCAGCGACGACACCATGAACCAGCGCCACGTCGACTCTGTGCTGCAGTTGCGGCTGGCCGACACTGAGGCCATCCGCCGCCGCAAGTTCCGCGTCTGTGCCGACACCATCAACTCGGTAGGCGGCATCATCCTGCCCCAGCTGTTCCAGGCCCTCGGCGTTGACTACGAGATACTCAACGGCGACTGCACAGGCCAGTTCGCCCACAACCCCGAGCCGCTTGAGAAGAACCTTGGCGGTATCATGGACCGCATGCGCAGAGGCGGCTTTGACCTCGGCATCGTCGTCGACCCGGATGTCGACCGTCTGGCCTTCATCTGCGAGGACGGCACGATGTTCGGCGAGGAATACACGCTGGTCTCAGTTGCCGACTACGTCTTGTCAGCCCCACTGCCGCCAGCAAACGAAGCCCCCTCGGGGGCAGTAGGGGGGGCTTTCACCGTCTCCAACCTTTCCTCCACCCGCGCCCTGCGCGACGTCACCGAGCGTCACGGCGGCACTTACGCTGCAGCAGCCGTCGGCGAGGTGAACGTCACCACGAAGATGAAGGAGGTGGGAGCCGTCATTGGCGGCGAAGGCAACGGCGGCGTTATCTACCCCGAGAGCCACTACGGCCGCGATGCCCTTGTGGGCATCGTCCTCTTCCTGTCGAGTCTCGCCCAAAAGGGCTGCACCGCCAGCGAGCTGCGCCGCACGTTCCCCGACTACCAGATTGCCAAGAACCGCATCGACCTCACCCCTGATACCGACGTCGATGCCATTCTCGTTCGCGTCAAGGAGATGTTCCAGGGCGACCCGTCGGCCACCGTCAACGACATCGATGGCGTAAAGATTGACTTCCCCGACCGCTGGGTACACCTACGTAAGTCGAACACTGAGCCCATCATCCGCGTCTACAGCGAGGCTCAGACCATGGAGCAGGCCGACGAACTCGCCAAGCGCCTGATGGAGGTCGTCCTCTCATTCAATTCCATAGGCGAATAATGCGTCGCCTATCCTATTGCCTTCACGTGTAATAACATTGTAATACGATTCATTCTTCGTTCTCACGAAAAAGCAGTATCTTTGCCGCTGGAAATGGCGAAGGCTTATGAAAATACTTGTTGTAGACGACGAGCAGGACATCTGTGAGATACTGCAATACAACCTTGAGACTGAAGGGTTTGAGGTGGCGACGGCCAATTCGGCAGAGGAAGCGCTGGAGCTACCGCTGCAGGACTTCGCGCTGGTTCTGCTGGATGTGATGATGGGCGAGATGTCCGGATTCCAGATGGCCCGGAGAATGAAGGAGAATCCGGCCACGGCCCAGATCCCGATTATCTTTATCACGGCACTCGAAGGCGAGGACAATCTGGTGAAAGGACTGAACATCGGGGCTGACGACTATATAGCCAAGCCGCTGAGCATGAAAGAGGTGAAGGCGAGAGTAAGGGCGGTCATCAGACGTGCTGCGCCTCACTCCCCCCATAACCCGGAGCGCGCCGAAGCCCGGATCAGCTATGAGGGCATTGTGCTCGACCTGAACACAAAGACCGTCACCTTGGACGGCCAGCCGCTGGTATGCACCAAACAGGAGTTCGAGCTGCTGTCGTTCTTTCTACAGCACCCTGACAGGGTCTATTCGCGCGAGGACCTGCTGAAGTATTGCTGGCCCCACGACGTAATGGTGCTCGACCGCACGGTGGACGTGAACATCACCCGTCTGCGCAAGAAGATCGGCCCCTATGGCAAACATATCAAAACACGCGTAGGCTATGGCTACTGCTTTGAGAAGTAAGTCGTTCCAGCGCAACCTGCTGCTCAGCATCGGCGGCGTGTTCCTGCTCTTCGCCGTCTGTTTCAGCGTGTATCAGTACCAGCGCGAGAAGGAGTACAAGATTGACATCCTGCACTCGCGGCTCCAGATGTATAACTACGAGATGGTGCAGACGCTGGGCGAGGACAGTCTGACCAATGCCCGCCTGTTTCGCGACTATGTGGAGCGGCACAGCATGGAGGGGCTTCGCGTGTCGGTCATCGACAAGAACGGGCGAGTACTCCTTGACAGCTACGATGCCAACGTCGACTCATTGAGCAACCACCGCCAGCGCAGGGAGATCCAGCAGGCGCTGCTCGACGGCAACGGCTACGACATCAAGCGCCTGTCGCAGTCGACCCACGAGACCTACTTCTACTCGGCCACGCGCTTTGGCGACATCATCGTGCGCACGGCCGTACCTTATTCGACCGAACTGACGCAATCGCTTCAGGCCGACAACACCTACATCTACTTTGCCATTGTACTGACACTCCTGCTCGGCATCGTGCTCTACCTGAGCACCCGCCGCATCAGCCGCCACATCGGCTATCTGCGCGAATTTGCCGCCAAGGCCAAGGAGGGCGAGCAGCTCGACCACGAGCTGGAGCAGCGCCTGCCCGATGATGAGCTGGGCGACATCAGCCACACCATCATCACGCTCTACTGGAAACTGCGCCACTCGGAGGAAGAGAAGGTGCGCATCAAGCGACAGTTCACGCAGAACGCCGCCCACGAGCTGAAGACTCCCGCCGCCAGCATTCACGGCTACTTAGAGAGCATACTCGACAACCCCGACATGCCCGAGGACAAGAGGAAGCACTTCCTGGAGCGATGCTATGCCCAGAGTGAGCGCATGAACAAGCTGCTGCTCGACATGAGTGCACTGACGAAGCTCGACGAGATGGACGACAACCGCACCAGGTCGCGACGGGAGTACCGCCCTGTCGATGTTTTGCAGGTCATCAGGAATGTCATCGACGACACTGCCCTGCAACTGCAGGAAAAGGGCATCACGCCAATACTGCAAATGCCGCAGCACGTGGAGGTGCTGGGCGACCAGAGCCTGCTTTACAGCATCTTCCGCAATCTTATCGACAATGCCATTGCCTACGCCAACGGAGCTACCCGGCTCGACATCATCTGCAGGGAAACCGAGGTCGAAGGCCGCCATTTCTATGAGTTCACCGTCAGCGACAACGGCCCGGGCGTAGAGCCGCAGCATCTGGAGCACATCTTCGAACGCTTCTACCGCATCGACAAGGGGCGCAGCCGCAAACTCGGCGGCACCGGCCTCGGCCTCGCCATCGTCAAGAATGCAGTGGCCGCCCACGGTGGGCAGGCCACTGCACTCTCTACTCCAGGCGGAGGACTCACCATCCGCTTCACCCTCGCCCGATTCTAAACATCCCTCCCTTGTGGGAGGGCTTGGACAGGCATTGTTACACTGCTATTACAGCCATGTTACAATGCTGTTAAAGCAACCGCTGTAACCATTCTTTTACACGCTTGAAATGCCTTTGTAATATTCAGGCATTACTTTTGCAGCAAACTTTTCGAACAGCGGAAGATGTCATGAGGAATAGTAATACTGACCCCACCCCCAACCCCTCCCCTACAAGGGAGGGGAAGGGCTGCCGCCGTTATCCGAGCCCAGGGAACCCCGTGAGGCACTCCCCTCCCTTGTAGGGGAGGGGCCAGGGGTGGGGTCAGTAACTCAACACATATATAAAGCGCGTGACTTATGGAAAAAGAAAAAGCAGAAAGAATCGTAACGTTTTGCAATTGGGTGAGATTTATCATCCTCGTGGCGTTCCTTACACTTATCTATGCAGGACTCGTCGGCTGGCACTAACCCTGACCGTTGCGAGGGCTGTCGCCGAAGTCGTTGTTCAGCCCCTTGCCGGCCTGCACGACGTTCATCACGTAGTCGGCCAGGTGCTCACACTCTGAGATGAAATCTACGTAGAACACGCCGAGCTGATAGCTGTAGAGACCGGCATTCACGTCGTTCAGGTTCTGGTTGCGCAGCTGCTTGCGGTAGTTGTTGATTTCGTGCTCGATGTTGACAGATGCCGTGATGTTGCCCTTCACCGTGACAGGCTGGTCTATGCGCTTCATCATCTCAGCCAGAGCGCCGTCCACGAGCTCGAGCATTGTCTGCATGTGCTGCGTCTGCTCGGGGGTGAACGCATCCTGACAATGCATACGGTGACGGTTGAGCGTGCGGCCGAGGTTATAGACCGAGTCGCCGATAGACTCCAGCTCCGTAATCTGGCGCAGCATCTTCTGAATCTGAGCCTTCGAGGCATCCGACAGACGGCCCTCGCTGACCTTGTTCAGATAGGCGGCAATCTCCATCTCCATCGAGTCGGTGATGTTTTCGTATTTCCCTATCCGCGAAAAGAGCTTGTTGAACTCCATCTCGTCCTCGGTCTTCATCAGCTGGGGCACGAAGCCGAACATACGCAGGCAGCGCTCGGCAAAGTGGTGAATCTCCTTCTGGGCCTCCATGATGCTGAGCTCGGCTGTAGAGAGCAGACCACCGCTGATGAACTTCAGGCGGTAGTCTTCGTCCTGGGCCTTCATCGGCAGCGCCTTGCATACCAGCATCTCTATCTGCTTGACGAAACCAATGAGCAGCAGCGTGTTGATGATGTTGAAGGCGGTATGGAAGGCTGAGAGCTTGAAGAGGTCGTTGCCGCCGCCCATCACGCTGTCGACAAACCAGCTGACGGCATTACAGGCCGGATAGAACACGATGAGGAAAACCACTACGCCGAACACGTTGAAGAACATGTGGGCCAGAGCGGCGCGCCGTGCCTGTGTGTTGGCGGTGAGCGAGGCCATGAAGGCCGTGATGGTCGTACCGATGTTCTGGCCCATGGCCAATGCCGCTGCCTGCTCAAACCCGAAGCCGGGGATGTTCATGCCGAAGAGCATCAGCGTGATGGCCATCGTAGCGGCCGAAGCCTGCACAACCATCGTGACCAGGGCACCGACGATGACAAAGAGGATGATGGTGAGGAACGAGTCCTGCGGCACATGGGCCAGCATGCCAGCCACCATGTCGCCGATGTTCATGGCCGTGGCTGCCTCCTGCAGGAACGACAGTCCCATGAAGAGAAACGAGAAGCCGAAGATGAATTCGCCGATGCTCTTACGGTTGCCTTTACCACTGAAAATCAGGGGCATGCCAATGGCCAGCAGGGGAATGGCAAAGGCGGCGATGTTCACCTTGAACCCCACGGCCGAGATAATCCACGCCGTCACCGTCGTACCGATGTTGGCACCCATGATGACGCCGATGGACTGTGCGAGCGTCATCAGTCCGGCATTCACAAAACTGACCACCATCACCGTGGTGGCACTCGACGACTGGATGAGGGCCGTGATGAGCACGCCCGTCAGCACGCCCATCACGCGATTCTTGGTCATGGCAGCCAGGATGCTGCGCAGACGGTCGCCGGCAAACTTTTCAAGGCCCTCCGACATCGTCTTCATTCCGAAGAGGAACAGGGCCAGCGAGCCAACCAGCGAGAAAATGTTGATAATCAATTCCATTTACCTGAATACTCTGTAATTCAGGTGCAAAGGTATCTATATCTTGTTACGACGGCATTACAGCGATGTTACAATCGTGTTACAAGTGGCCGCTATTGCGTCAGGTTCTTATACAACTTGAACAACTCCGTTACACACTGGCTTTCCGTGAAGGTGGACTTAACGGGGAAGCCGTATGCCTGCATCACGGCACGGTCGTTGGCTTGATGAGCACGTAACAGGTCTGCTGGCATAAAATCATTATTGTATAAAGCCGCCAGAGTGCTTTCCGGGTATTTTGCACGAGCATCGAGAATGGCTTTTGCCGTCTGTTCTATTCTGGCTCTTTGGGCTTCTGAGGGTTCAGGCCAGGGGAAATTGTTGTAGACGATGTCGGCAGAATAGCGATAATCGCTTTTCAGCCTTCCACAGACCACCCGCATCCAAGCCATGTGGGCTTGGGACGTAAGCACGCCAAAATGATATAGCGACGCATTGGGAATAATCAGGACAAGGTTACTGGCCACAACATCGGGTGTAACGAATCCTATAGGAACATAACGCCGTTTTTCTGACGAAACGCTTGGCACGATGACATACTCGTCGGCCCCGACAAACGGACGGACATAGCGTGACAATTCCGGATTTCTCTTAAGCAGTTCGTCCTTCTCGTCAGGCGACATCGACGGCGTGAAGATCGACTTCCCCACCCGCTGGGTACACCTGCGCAAGTCGAACACCGAGCCCATTATCCGCGTCTATAGCGAGGCACAGACCATGGAGGAAGCCGACGAACTCGGCAAGCGCCTCATGCAGGTCGTCTATGATATGCAGTAATACAGTAAAAGGACAATATCATAAGTATGTAATCAAAATTAAGCGGCATGTTTAAGATATTGAATATTCAGTCCTTTTCCTATGTCAGCCAACGCCCTGTTGGTGGTATAGAAAAGCATGTCCGTACTTTCGTAATCCAGTGGTCTGATCCACTTCCCTTTCTAGATTCTCCAAAGCGTTTCTGCAATGTTCAGATGTGGGGAG
>JAFPVW010000040.1 GCA_017395215.1 Prevotella sp.
AGCCACGTGAAGGTATCGTTCGACGTGCCCGAGTACACCGCCGACACCGATGCCAACGGCGTGCTGCGCCTGTTGGAGGCCGTGCGCATCTGCGGACTGGCCGATACGTGCCGCATCTACCAGGCCTCGACATCCGAGCTCTACGGCAAGGTGCAGGAGGTGCCGCAGTCGGAGACCACGCCCTTCTACCCCCGTTCGCCATACGCCGTGGCCAAGCTCTACGGTTTCTGGATTATGAAGAACTACCGCGAGTCGTACAATATGTTCTGCTGCAACGGCATCCTGTTCAACCACGAGTCGGAGCGCCGCGGCGAGACCTTCGTCACCCGCACGATCACGCTGGCCGCCGCCCGCATAGCCCAAGGCTATCAGGACAAGCTCTATCTCGGCAACCTGAACTCGCTGCGCGACTGGGGCTACGCCAAGGACTACATCGAGTGCATGTGGCTCATCCTGCAGCAGCCCGAGCCCGACGACTTCGTCATTGCCACCGGCGAGTACCACACCGTGCGCGAGTTCTGCACGCTGGCATTTAAGGAAGTGGGCATCGAACTGGAGTGGCGCGGCGACGGCATCGACGAGAAGGGCTACGACAAGGCTACGGGCAAGTCGCTGGTCGAGGTCGACCCGAAGTACTTCCGCCCCGCTGAGGTCGACCAGCTGCTCGGCAATCCCGCCAAGGCCAAGGCCAAGCTGGGCTGGAACCCGCAGAAGACATCGTTCGAGGACCTGGTGAAGATCATGGTCCGGCACGACATGAAGTTCGTGAAGAAACTGTTCGTCAAGGCACAAATGGAGGAATAAGCGAAGCCATGATTACGGCGTGTTCGCTGTTTCCCTAAGCGTTTCCATACACACATTGATACCGGATGATGCGGTCGATGAAGTCATCGACAGACTTCCAGTCGCCAGCCTGTATCAAGGTATTCAAACGCGGAAATACTTCTCGTATGTATTTCTGGTGCTCGGAGTCAAGTGAGTCGGGTAGCTGGTCGGTTGGAGCGTACCAGGCTACCCGTCTGTTTTCTACATGCGGAAACAAGCGCAGTGTCAGCCCGCTGTGCAGTTCCTCCATCAGCATTCGGCCCTGCCCGCGGCTGTAAGGCAGAGGCTCCTGCTGCCAGTCGTCGTAGAAGAACACAAGACCTGTAAACACCTGTTCGGCAGAGTAGTCGCCGTAATGGTCGTCGCCGCAAAGCAGCATCGTGAGACGTCGGGCATAGACGGCAAGCGGATAGATACCACCATCACCGTCGTTCATCATCAACCGACAGAAATGTGCGGCCTGTTTCTGCGGCAGCACACGTGGCCTGGCAAGAACTGGCCCTGCCAGCGTGAGCAGGGCCAGTATCAGGCAGATTCTTTTCAGTTTTCTCATCAGATAGCACGCAGGAATTTCACCACCGCGTCGCGGTCGGCCTTAGGCAGCTTATAGAATTTCAGTGTCGAGGCATAGGCATCGCTCTTCTTCGAGTAGCCATGCCAGATGATGGCCTCTATCTCGTTGCGCGCACGGCAGTCGTGCAGCCGGTCCTCAGCTCCCGTGTTGATGAGTGACAGTCCACGTCCCCAGAGCGGAGTGGTCCGGCACCACGAGCCGTGGATGCCGTTCTTCATGTACAGCCGGTGCTGAATCATGTCGGTGTAGGGCCAGATGGTCTGGTTCTGATAGCGGGGCAGCTGCAGGTTCTGTGCAGCGATAATCTGCGGATTCCAGTAGTTGTCGGTCGTCGTCTTCCAAGAGGGACGGTGACAGGCGGCACAGCCAATCTCATTAAAGACCTGCTTGCCGCGCTGAACATCCGGATCCTGCAGGTTGCGGGCACGGGGAATGGCCAGACCTCGGTGCCACACCTGGAAGGCCCAGAAGTTGTTGTCCGACATCTCGGGCTCGAAGTTGTGCCAAGCGTTGTCAAACTGGTTGGTAGAGGGCAGCAGCAGGTTGTAGACGGCCTCGCGGATTCCCTCGTCGCTGCCGTCAGCATAGTAGGGCGACGTGGGGTCTCTCTTAATGGCGGCAATCACCTTCTGGTTCTCCGACATAGCCTTGGCCCATGCAGCGGTGGTGTACAGTTTCGGACGATCGGAACGCGAGACGTTGGTGATGTTCCAAATGGCATTGGCACCGGCACCATCCTGCAGCGACCCTCGCGTCATGGCATAGGTAAACTTCTTCAGGCGGTTCACCTGTTCAACACCGCTCGAAGCATTGACATACCAGGCCGAAGCGGCGAAGTCGTTCTTCTCCTTATCCCAGAAGGCGGGATTAAGCTCGACAAAGGGAGCCTCGCGCTGGTACTGCGCACGGATGCTGTCGTCGGGGATAGCGTCAAGCAGTCCCGTACCGATGATGCCGATGGTGCTCTCCAGACGGAAGGCCACGGCCCCATTGCCTGTCTCCCAAGGTGTGGGATTAGTGTTGAAGGCCTCGCGGTCGATGTTCAGCTCCGGATATATCAGCTCATAGCGCTCGCCGTCAGGGAACTGCGTGGCCGAGATCTCGCTGTCGTCGGCCATGGCCATCAGCGGCAGCCAGCTGAGGTGAATGCCACTCTCGTCAATAGGCGGCAGGAAGGGACTCACGGCACGTGTCTGGGGCATGCCTGTCACCTCAGCAACGTAGGGACCATCGTCGCTGTTCTGACCGTCAGCAGGATGATAGACTACGAGCAAGTAGCCATTGCCCCACTCGGCGCGGTACTGCGTGACGCGCTTGCCATGACCGTAGGCCGGGTGGCAGTCGAGGCACGACTTGCGGACATAGGCCGGGCCAAGGCCGTTGAAGGGTGACTGGAACTCGGTGACATTGCGCTCGAAGAACTGCTCGCCACGATTGAACGCCTCCGTCAGCCCCATTTCGGTAACGGCCGGAGTCTCGTCCTCGTAGCATCCCTGGGTAACGTTCATCGTGGTGCCCTTCTGGCCACCCACGAACCATTCCTCTGCCGTGAAGTTGCCCACGGCCTTGCCTACGAAGCTCTCGTCGTCGGTTGGGATTACGGTAGTCGTGTTCGTACTGTCGTCGTCAGAACACGAGGTCGTGGCGCCCCCCGCAACGAGAGCCGCCATGACCAAGAAGTGATATTTCTTTTTTCCCATCATCATTTACAGTTGGATAGTCTTAATTCTGAGCAATCCATGAAGCAGCCTCGTTAATGGCATCGTCAAGGGCGTTGATGGCGTCCATGGCAACCTTGGCATTGGTGCTGTGAGAGTCGACAACGAACGGAGTGCCGGCCTTGGCCTTGTCAAGGGCCGAGAGGGCAGCATTGAGCTTTGTCTTCAGGCTGGCTGCCATCGTGGCATTATACTTCTCAAGATAGGTCATGATGCTGTTGGCGTGAGCCGACGCCGACTGCTGGCCGTAGAGGCTGTACTGAATGCTGCTGACGTTATCGAAGAAGTCGTAGTACGAGCGCTGGCTGTAGGGCGACTCGATGTAGTCGGGGTCGGTACCCAGATAGGCCTGCCCGATCTTCTGTCCGGCCACCTCGGCACAGATGTTGCTGCATCCAGCCACGAGAATGGTCGACATGACGCCGCGCCAGGTGGCCAGGGTGCTGCCTGCCTTGGTGGCATTGAGCATGTTCTCGCCATAGGAGGCGTTGCCACCGGCCACCGTGGTCGGGAACTCGCACTCCTCGACACGCTCCTGATGGGCCTTGGGGGCCTGGGAGCCCAGCCAGCTCACCTCCAGCTGGAAGCACTTGTCGCGCAGGTCGCCGGCAACGGCTGCAGCGAAGACGAGTTCCTGCTCGCCAGTGATGTTACGGCCACTGAAAGCCTCGTCGTCCTCAACACCCTTTAAGGCAGCGAGCGAACGGTTCTTGCCGTTGCGGAAGATGATGAACTCAATGCCGTGGAATCCCAGCTGCTGTTCGCCCACGAGGGCACGGGCATTGTCGATGCCGCCGTCCTCCAGGTCGTCCAGGTCGTCGATAATCTCTGCGCTGCTCAGCGCCTTGGCCAGAGCCGTGCGGTCGAGCGGCCACGTGTCGATGTGGGGGTCGATGCCAAAGTCGGTGGCTGCCCCGTAGAGGAACGACTCGCTGCTCTCCCACGCCGAGCGGGCAGCGATGAAGGTCTGGCAAATCTTGTCAATGTCGCCCTGGGCGAGCGTTCCTGCGCGCAACTTGGCCTTGGCCTCCACCAGCTGGTCGAACAGCGTCGAGGTCTGCGCAGCCAGCGACTTGTAGATGGGGAACACGACATTGTTGACATACTGGCCGACAATGGCCTGCATGGCCTGGTCCTTCTCAGCCAGGCCGCCGTCTTTGTTGTCGTCGTCATCACTTGAACATGAGCTTAATCCCATGCAGCATGCTGCAAAGAGCATGGCATACATAAATAACTTTTTCATAACCGTTGTTTTATTAATACATTATTATTCTTGGTTCACGACAATCACTTAAAGGAAGAATCCCTCATACGCCACGCCAATGTTCAGGCTCGGCTCGTTGTTGTAGGGTGTCTTCATCTTCCGAAGGCTGTAATCGGCTTTTATCACGACGCCCTCCACGGGATGGTAGTTCACGCCGAAGGCCAGACGGTTGACATTTGTGTAGTCAAACATCTCCTTGTTGCCCGAAGGTATGTAGCTGTCGTAGTACTCGTAGCGTCCGAACACGTAGAGCTGCTGTTCGTTGCGGCGGAGGCATTCTATCTGCGAGAACACGTCATAGCCGGCCTCAAGGCCTACGCTGACGGCATTCTTGCCTATCATGGCGCTCTTCACCGGCGAGTTCGAGGCGTGGGCCTTGGCATCCTTGATGGTGTTCAACTTGTCGGCATCGCCCACGTAACCATAGTCGGCCTGACCTCGTACAATCCAGTTCCAGCGGTTCAGAGTCACATCCACCGAACCGACGGCCACCGTACCCTTCACCTTGTCGTAGGGTTTGCCCTCGCCCTTCAGGTCGTTGGGGTATGTGTTGTGAGCCGAATTGCCGAGAAAGCCGCTCAGTCCGATTCGCAGGCCAGGCATGGCGAAACAGTCCATACGGGCGGCAACGCCCAGTTGGTTGGCAGGCTTGAACTCAAAGGGCGAGCCGGCACCATGGTGAATCCACTTGTCGCGGTTGAAGAGCATGGCGTTCAGCCCTGCCACGACCATTGACTCATACTTGAACTTACCGCTGCGCCCCCAGAACGAGACGCCCGTGTCGTGCCACGTCGAGGGCAGAATGGTGTTCTCGCCCTCAGGCCGATACACCGTAAAATAGTTGAGCGGTTCGTGGTAGGCATTATTCAGTCCGACGGGCACGATGATATGGCCTATCTTCAGGTTGGCCGACCGCGAGAAGCGCTTGTTGATCCATAGCTGCTCCAGCTCCACCTCGCCGCCTTTCTCCTGTTCATACTCCCACTCGGCAGCCTCGTCGGCCTCGTTCTCGATAGCCGAGCCCGTACCCGTATGCTCAAACTCAATCTCAGTGCCTAACGTCCAGCCCCGGCCGAAGTCATAGCCCATGTAGATGACAGCATGGGGAATGTCGAAGCGCCCGTGCGAAGGGTCGTCACGGTAATTGGCAGGACTCGAATAGCGATTCACGTGGTCGCTATAGAACTCACGACTCAGTGCCACCTCGCCGTAACCGCCCACACTCAGCCGGTTTCCGCTGGCATGCTGAGTCACGCTGTCGGCGGTATTGACCTGAGCCTCAGCTGCAAGGGCTGCAGCCAACAGTGTTGTCAGACAAACAATCTTTCTCATATACACTCATTCAGTTTTTTTGTACTTTTCGAGGTGCAAAGGTATGAAGATTTGCAGGCCGGCACAATACCTAAAAATAGTGAAATCGCGCTTGAAAATGGCTCCGGCGGCAAGTGAAGGCGTCCAAATACCTATTATTTATTATTGCATATTTGTAGAAAAATGGCTACTTTTGCACCCGATAATCATTATTGAGTATGAAAAAGCTGAAAATGTACGAACCAGACGACAAGATGAGCTCACTGATTCGCGACAACTACGACATCCTGCAGTCGCTTGGCAGCTTCGGCATCAGCCTGGGCTTCGGCGACAAGACCGTACAGGAAACCTGCGACGACAACGGCGTTGACACTCACACATTCCTCGCCGTGGTCAACTTCACAGCCAACGGGCAAGGCGAGTTCGAGGCCGACCAGCACATTTCCGTCCCCACCCTGCTGCACTACCTCGAAGCCAGTCACGCCTATTTCCTCGACTTCCAGCTGCCCTACATACGCCGCGAACTGATGGAGTCGCTCAACGAGCACGACTCGCTGGCCAAGCTCATCCTGCGCATGTACGACGAGTATGCCCACGAGATACAACGACACATGCGCTACGAGCAGAAGACGCTATTCCCATACGTGCAGTCACTGCTCGACGGCCAACCCAAGACCGACTACAACGTAGACACATTCTCGAAGCACCACAGCGCCACCGACAAGAAACTGCGTGAACTGAAGCTGCTCATCATCAAATACCTGCCACAGGACGGCCTGCACAACAACCAGCTCACAGCCACACTCCACGACATCTACGAGAACGAGGTGTGGCTGCGCCAGCACGCAATGGTCGAGGACCACATCTTCGTGCCTGCCATCCGGCGTATCGAACAGACGGCCCGACAGAGCGACGTCACCCGCAACATCTCCGAGATGGTGTTCAAGAGCGGCACGCAGAATTCTGAACAGCTGTCCGACCGCGAACGCGAAGTCATCATCGCCCTCGTGCAGGGCATGCAGAACAAGGAGATAGCCGACCACCTCTGCATTTCGGTAAACACGGTCATCACCCACCGACGCAACATTGCCCGGAAGCTGCAGATACACAGCCCCGCCGGTCTCACCATCTACGCCATCGTCAACAACCTCGTAGACATCTCCTCCGTCAAGCTCTGACCGTTGTTTTCAGCGTGATACCAGTTACCCGCCGGGTAAAGCGTCGTTACCCGCCGGGTAAAACCCCTCAACCCGCCGGGTTAATCCTGCTAACCCGCCGCCTCAGCATCATGAACCGCCGCCTCGTGCGAATTAACGCGAAACTGCCCTTAACCTCACTCCCATCTCCTGAAGCCCCGATTCACAAAGCGTTTTCACGATTCCCGAACCTCACTCCTAACCTCACTTCCAACCTCACTCGCCCCCACGAAGTGAGGTTCAAGTGTGTCTTCCCCTGGCAAACTTTTTCCCCGTTTTCCTTTGTCAGTTCAGAATTATTCGCTAAATTTGCAGGCGACAATAATAAACTGATACAATATGCAAGCAACAACAGTGCCGGCAGAAGGCCAAATATTGGTAAACATCGAAGACATGTCGATGCTGAAGGACATCAAGCGCGCCATCAGCATGCTCAAAGGCGTCGGGAAAATCACCGTACCGCGCCGCAAGCGTTATTCGTCCTATGAGCTTTCACTCCGTGACCTGGACGAAGGGCGGGTTACAACCCATGCCTCTGTAGACGAGTATTTCAAAAGCTTCGGACTCTGATGGCATACACGATTAAGACGACCAACTCTTTTGATAGGGATATGGCACGTTGCATCAAGCGGGGTTATCCAATGGACGACTTGCGTAAAGTTATGTCTTTACTCGAACGCGACGGACGCCTGCCATCAGAATACAAACCACACAAGTTGCACGGTGCCCGCAAAGGCCAGTGGGAATGCCACATCCAACCCAACTGGTTGCTAATCTGGGAACAGCACGATCAGGAGTTGATACTCATAATGCTGAATACAGGCACTCATTCCGACCTGTTCAGTAAGAAATACAAGAAATAATGTTGAACCAACAAAACTGATAATGCCTATGGGCTGCAGCTGCCGATGCCGTTGAGATTGGCGGTATTTACTACAACCTGAATTTCAATGGGAAAGTCGCTGAGCTAACTAAAAGACCTTCGGAATTATACACTGGGGTGGTTGAAATCCCTGCGAGTGTAGAATATGAGGGTGATGCTTATGCCGTTACCAGCATTGGTAATCAGGCGTTCTATGGCTGTACGTTCTGAGATAACCGAGCCATTTAACTGTAAAGATGTCTTTTCTAAGAACACGCTTCGTAATGGGGTACTGTATGTACCTGCTAGTACGAAAGAGCTCTACATACGCTTTGACGGCTGGCGAGAGTCTCTCAAGATCGAAGAGGCTGGAGGCGAGTCGGAACAATTCGTATGGCTTACAATGAAAGACGGACGAGGGATAACGAAGTTGAAGCTGGATCAGGGTACAAGACAAGAATTGGAAATCAGGCCAGAGACTGGTTGGAAAATCCTTACAGCCACAATGGACGGTACAGATATATCTTCGCTTATAAAGAGCGGTAACGTTTATACGACACCAGCCATAATGAATGATGCCACCATAACTATCGTTTACGAGAAAGATAACACGTCGGGCACATTTTCTGCCAGGCAGTCAAAGGCAGATTTCAGGATTGTTGACGATGGCGTTGTTATCTACAACGCTGAGCCGCAGAGTCGCTGTATTGTGTATGGTGCAAATGGCTTACCCGTAGCGAATACCGTCATTAACGACAGTACCCATAAGATTACTCTGACAAAGGGACAAGTGTATTTGCTGGCTCTTGGTGACAGGACGCTAAAGTTTGCACTATAGCACAAACAAACGTATTTCACGAATTATACGAATTGAAGCCTCGCTGACGAACAGGGACTTTGGCAATTCGTATAATTCGTGAAATTCGTAGTCGCTAAGCAGTAGCCGTTACTTCACGCCCTTGAACAGATGGGGGATGAACTCGTGGAGACCGCGGCGCCAGGTGAGGAACTCGTGGGCAGTGCCTGCCGACTCCTTGCCCTCGACCTTGATACCCATCTCCTGGAGGCCCTTGACGATGTCGCCGCTCTTGATGAAGTCGTCAGAGCCCCAGTTCATATACATGTAGTGGATCTTCTTGTTGAACTCGTCGGCATTGGTGAACACGCAGTTATAGGCCGTCTTCAGGTCGAGGCCGAAGATGGCACCGCTGAACGTGCCGAGCCAGGCGAACTTATCCATGTTGTTGAACACGATGTCGAAGGTCTGGTGACCACCCCAGCTGAGTCCGGCCATAGCGCGGTTGTCGCGGTCGGTCTTCGTGCGGAAGTTGGCATCGATATA
>JAFPVW010000004.1 GCA_017395215.1 Prevotella sp.
AGGGCCGACTGGTGCTCAACAACAGCAGTCAGCCCAACTGGCAGACTGTCGAGTCGGAAGATACCAAGGTGCACCGCACCCTCGTCTTCAACCCCAATCTCGTGATGGCCCGTGCCACCTCGCGCGACGCCGCCACCTCTACACCGTTCGACTCGGGTGATGGCCACGGCATCTTCTATATCCCCATCGAGAGCGGCAACTCCAAACAGCAGGTGACCGTCACGGCCGACTATACCGTGACCTCGGGCGACCCCACTGAGATGCTCGACGAGGGGAGCGTGAGTACGGACATCGACCTGAGTTTCGTACATAATGCCAGTGAGGGTCGCAATATGGCCATCACATTCCGTATCCCCGAGCCTGAGTGTAGTGGGACGCCACTCAACGGCGCCGCTCTCGGACAGATCATCTGTTCCCACGGCAGGGCTCATTCCGCTACCGACGGTGCCCTCAGCTGTGGTGGAGAGAAAGTGGCAGTCGTGGCCTACGTGGGTAATGGCAGTGGCGAGATCGGTCCCTTCAACCACGGACTGGCCCTTGCCCTGCAGGATGCCGACGCCTCTGCCTGGTGCAGTCAGACGGCGGAGACCTGTCTCGAAGAGCAGGCCAACGATCTCGCCTCGGCCCTCGCCTCGATGAACGGTCTTTCGACTACGGCCCTCCTCAATGCCGACGAGAACCACGTCCACACCGCCGCGATGGTGGCCTACAACTACCGTTTCGACGCCAGCGTCCGCTCGGGTGCCCATCCGGCAGGTACGTCGCGCTGGTTCCTGCCCTCCATGGGTCAGTGGAACCTGATGGTGAAGGCCATCGCCGGCAGTGACAACGACCTTTCCGGGAATCAGAATGCCGCCTACAAGGCTACAGCCATCAGCCCGTTCTTCACGGATCGCGGTGGCGATGCGCTGCAAAGCGCTCTCTACTGGTCCTCGACCGAGAAGAGCACCTCCGATGCCTGGTACGTCAGCTTCGAGAACGGCAAGGCTCAGGGCGGCGACAAGGATCAGACATACCGTGTCCGTCCCGTACTGGCGTTTTAAAAGTGATCATATAACTATATTTATTAACCCGACGCGAAAGCGTCCCTAAAAAATTCAAGCTTATGAAGAAAATTTTTTTGTTCGGAACGATGATGGCGGCCATGACGCTCGCCTCATGTTCAAGCAGTGACGACGGTCAGCAGGCTGCCGACAGTGGTAAGGCCCCCGTCTTGGCCACTAAGACAGCCATCGGCTTCGATGCCTACACCGGCCGTGCCGTGACCCGTGCAGGTACTACCGGTGTACTCGATCTGACTGCTCTCCAGACAGTATCGACTGGCGGCTTCGGTGTATTCGCCTACTACACCGACCTGAAGAAGTACGACCAGACTTACGTACCCAATTTCATGTACAACACCCATGTCAGCTATGACGGTACGAGTGCATGGACTTACTCTCCTGTGATGTACTGGCCTAACGAGTACGGCTCCGATGCGCAGAGCGACGACGAGGACAAGGTGAGTTTCTTCGCCTACGCTCCTTGGGTAGAGACAGGCTCGGCTGCTGCAGGTAGCGTTTCTGGTGATGCCACCTGGGGTATCACGGGTTTCTCACGTAATACCAATGCTGGCGACCCGATGGTGAAGTATATCGCCTCGTTTGATCCCGCCAAGTCCGTAGACCTCTGCTGGGGTGTCGTTGGAGACTCAGAGGCCGAATGGGGTAAGATCCAGGGCAACACAAACCAGACCCTGACAGTGGGAAAGCCCTGGCTCGACGTGGAGCATCCGAAGGGTGTTGACCAAAAACTGAAGTTCACCTTCAAGCACGCACTGGCCAAGCTCAACGTGCAGATTGATGCCGACATCGACAACGCGACTCATGGTGCAGGCAGTGAGGTCGCCGCTGAAACCAAGATCTACGTGCGCAGCATCTCTTTCACTGGTATCGCTATGAAAGGATCGCTCAACCTGAACAACGCTACGGCAGGCGTAGCCCAGTGGCTGGACTACTCAGGTTCTACCGATCTTCCTTATGGCGAGAGTATTACCGTGAAGGACCAGCGCCGTGATGGTCGCGAGGGTGGCTCAGGTGCTGAAGCTACCAATGAGTTGCCTGGTGGTCTGAATCCTGCTATCATCCAGACGGATGCGGTAACCCCAGGTGTGGTCAAAACTGCAGTGAACCTCTTCAAGCCAGTTTCAACGATCGCTGATCCTGAAAATCCCACTGCAGGAGAGATTGCTGCCCAGCTGGCCGATGCAGTCTATGTGATTCCTACTGGTGAGGCTATGACCGTGACCATCGTCTACGATGTGGAGACTACCAATGAAGATCTGCCCACCTATATCAGCAATGGTACTACCCACGGCTCGAGCATTGAGAACAGAATTTCAAAGCAGATTACGTTCACACCGGCTGGCGGTCTCGTCAGCGGCAACACCTACACTGTGAAACTCCATCTCGGCATGAACACCGTGAAGTATGAGGCTGCAGTCACAGGTTGGGAAGGTGAGGCAATTAACGGTGAGGGCTGGCTGCCATCCAACACTCCCGTAGAGCCTTAAATCTCACAACGGGGACTGTCCCTACTGTGAGAAAAGTCTAACTAAAAGGAAGATATATGAATAAGAAAATATTGTTTTACCTGATGATGTCGGTGCTGATGGCGGGCTGCGCGGCCGGTGACAGTGAGTCGCTGGGCGACAAGCCGCCCGTCGGGGCGACCTCCGACGGCAAGTACGCCGTGGGCTTCAATGCCTACGCCAACCGTGCCGTCACCCGCGCCGGATATGCCGGTACGCTGACGATCGACCAGCTGCAGCAGGCGCAGGGCGACCTCGGCGGCTTCGGCGTGTTCGCCTACTACACCGACCTGAAGAAGTACGACCAGACCTACATCCCGAACTTCATGTACAACCAGGGTGTCTTCTACAGCGGAGGCAACTGGCAGTACACGCCCGTGATGTACTGGCCGAACGAGTACGGCTCGGATGCGGGCAGCGACGACGAGGACAAGGTGAGCTTCTTCGCCTATGCCCCCTACGTCCACCACAGCTCTCCCGCTGCGGGCAGCGTCGACGGCGACACCTCCTGGGGCATCACCGGCTTCTCGCGCAACACGACCGCGGGCGACCCGATCGTGAAGTACATCGCCTCGTTCAATCCTGCACAGAGCGTCGATCTCTGCTGGGGCGTCTGCGACCAGGCCTCCTGGAACAGGATCCAGAATAACGGCTCACAGTCGATGACCACGGGTCTGCCCTGGCTCGACGTGGAGCACCCGCAGGGTGTCAACCAGAAGATGACGTTCACCTTCAAGCATGCCCTCTCGCAGCTCAACGTGCAGATCGATGCCGACGCCGACGGGCTGACCCACGATGCCAGCGGCGACATCGCCGACGGTACGAAGATCTACGTGCGCTCGATCTCGTTCACGGGCATCGCCCTGAAAGGTGCGCTCAACCTGAACAACACCGTGGCCAAC